>JAFZFO010000018.1 GCA_017555845.1 Bacteroidaceae bacterium
CCTTGAACGCAGTATCCTGAACGGCAACCTAACCTTTATCCTCGACGGCTTTGACATACTCGGCAATCTCTCCAATGTCCGTCATAGTGTAAATGCGCAGGGTATAACAGAAACATATTACAATGTCGTCCCTGCATACGGGATGTTGCATGTTGTCTATAAATTGAATGTAGAGCCCAAAAAGAGGTAGTGCTAATCTCTTTTTTAGAGCTAAGCTTGAGAAGCTTTGGGGGTGTTCTGATTGTATATAATTCATTCGGAACATTCCCAAACCTTGTTTTAATGGCAAAAAAAACTTCGGTATCTTCTTTTCTGTCCCAAATTTATTACCTTTGCGATATCGTAAAAGTTATACATCTTGAGATGATTATATGTGTTTTGAATATGCTGTTTGTTTCTCAACTCTTTTGCGGTATCCGTTATTATACGTTCAACAAGTGAAGGAAATGTTTCTATGGTCAATTCTGCTGTAAAAGAAGCTCTGTTTACGTCCAGCTACATATATATGTGCCTGGCGAATTTTCTGATGGCGTTCTCGTTCTTTTTGCTTGTACCTACACTGCCGTTTTATCTTGTAGAGAATTTCGGGCTTGAGCCTGACATTGTGGGCCTTGTGCTCTCATGCTATGTCCTTGCCGTGCTTTGCATACGCCCGTTTGCCGGCTTTATGGCCGACGTGCTGCCACGCAAGAGGGTCTATGTCATATCCTATGCACTCTTTGCCATCTCCTTTGTTGGGTATATGTTTGTCTTCTCCAACATTGTCCTGTTCATTATTCTTAGAGTGGTGCACGGCTTTGCTTTCGGAGCATTGAATACAACAGGTAACACACTGGTAATTGATATTATGCCGTCGTCGCGCCGTGGCGAGGGGTTGGGGTATTTTGGTGTCACCAATAACCTTGCAATGGCCTTCGGGCCAATGACTGGACTTTTCATCATAGAGCAGTGCGATTACAATATACTTTTCCTTGCCGCACTTCTCGTCGCTTGCACCGGATTGCTGTTCGCCTCAATCGTCAAGGTCAAATGGCACCAACCCATTGAGAAGATGGGTAAGTTGCTCTCCATTGACCGCTTTATCCTGCTTGAGGGCCTTCCCGCGTCGGTGGCGTTCTTCATGCTTGCCATACCATACGGCATGACATCGAGCTATATTGCCATCTATGCATCAGAGGTTGGTATAACCCAGGGAGTGGGTCTCTTCTTTACCGTGCAGGGTGCCGGTCTCATCGTGTCTCGCCTCATTTCGGGCAAGCGCGTTGACAAGGGATATATCACGCAAACCATTGCGCGCGGTATACTCATTGCACTTGCCGGTGTCATTGGCGAGGCTCTGCTGTCAACTGCATGTGATATTGACCACACTTTGGGCTGTGTGCTCTATTTCGTGTCGGCATTCCTTATAGGATACGGATTCGGTACCATATTCCCCGCATTCAATACTTTATTTATAAACATGGCACCACATTCACGCCGTGCTACGGCGAACGCTACTTATCTTACCGGATGGGATGTGGGTATAGGTGCCGGAATGCTGTTGGGTGGTGCATTGTCCCTCAATGGCTATGCAGGCAGCTTTGCGTTCGGTGCCATATTGGTCTTTGCTGCATTCGTGTATTTTGTACTTTTTGTATCAAAGCACTTCAAAAGGCATAGATTGAGATAGGTCCTTATGTATATTTGGACTGTGATATTGTATATTTTATGTATGTTTATACATTGTTGTTTGTTGCGATTGTGTGTGGGCGCGGTTTTAGTTGTATAAAAAGTGCAACTCGTTGAAAATATCGTTATTTGAGTGTTGATTTTTGGGATTATTGTTGCGCGTTAATTATTTGTTGAATATATTTGCATATGCTTTGTTGAAAAGCACAATGATAGTATAGTTTTTTCTTAGTTGTTTAGTAAATGTTGGAAGTATCTCTTTGTGAAAAGGGGTACTTCTTTTTTGTTGACAAAAAAGAAGTACCCCTTTAGCTAACACAGCCAGCATTTAGTCGCGAGTACTGCAGACGTAGTTTGCGCCTCGCGGGATGCGGTAAGGCTGTGTTGGCAAAAGGCGATTGTAAAAAAGAAGTACCCCTTTCGGCGACACTTGCTGCGATTGGTCGCGCGTAGCGTGGCGTAAGCGCCGTGCGGGTCGCAGAATGCAAGTGGAGTCAAAAGGCAAACGAAAAAGAAGTGCCTCTTTCGCTTGTATTTGGGTGAGAATGATGCTTTCGCGCGAACATTAATCTGTAATCACAAAGTTTTGGGTATTTTTTGGTGAAAATAAATCTTAAAATTATATCTTTGTGAAATTAGTTGCTTTAATGTGGAAAGGGACTATAATTGCAGCTGTTTTGGACACTGGCAAAGCCGTTCTACAAGGTATATTTGCAAGCGAGAATAATAATAAATAACAATAGAATATGGAAAATAAGATTCAGGAATTGACCGAGAAAATCTATGCCGAGGGCGTAGAGAAGGGTAATGTCGAGGCTGCCCGCATTGTGGAGGAGGCCAAGGAGAAGGCTTCTGATATTGTAAGCAAGGCTAAGGCCGAGGCCGAGGCTATTGTGGCTGCAGCAGAGAAGAAGGCTGCCGAGCTTGAGGAGCACAGCCGTTCCGAGATTAAGCTCTACGGTGCACAAGCCGTTAACGCGCTCAAGTCAGAGGCTGCGAACATCGTTACCGACAGCGTAACAAAGGCTGCTGTCAAGGAGGCTCTTGCCGGCGACACAATCAAGGCTCTTCTTGTGAAGATCGCCGAGCGCTGGAGCGCTAACGAGCAGCTTGTGATCTCTACATCAGAGGCTGATGACCTGAAGGCATACTTTGCAAAGAATGCGAAGGCTCTTCTTGACAAGGGAGTGACAATCGAGCAGGTGAACGGCAAGAAGGCACAATTCTCAATTGCTCCGGCTGACGGTTCATACAAGGTTAATTTCGGTGAGGCAGAGTTCGAGGCCTTCTTCAAGGCGTTCCTCCGTCCTCAGATGGTAGAACTTCTATTTTCATAAATAATGAGCAACTACTATTGCTTGGTTGCGGGTCTGCCCGATGTTGCCTTTGACGGCAGCAAGTCGGCATACACCGTTGAATGTTTCAAGGAGGAAATCTATCCAGAGCTCTCTGCTGCCGATGCGGCGTGCGTGGACCTCTTCTTCCTTGAGCGCGACAATGCCAACATTCTGAAGATCCTGCGTCACGGCGATGATGCAAGGATTGAGCAGTACGGTTGCTATTCGCGTCAGGAACTTGAGGAAATAATCTCTTCGGCAAAGAACGGTGACACTCCTATAAAAGGTGTGCCTTCGTACATCTACAGCTTCGTTGAGCATTATATGGCCAGCGAGGGTGGTGCCAATGTGATTTGGGAGGATGTCCTCAGCTCGTACTATTATGACTATGCTACATCCTGTGCCAACGGCTTCGTTGCCGAGTGGTTCACATTCAACAGGAATGTGAACAATATACTTGTGGCATTCGCGGCACGCAAGTACAAGATGAATGTTGCCGATGTCGTAATTGGCGAGGGTGAGGTTGCCGATGCCCTGCGCACTTCGGGAGCACGTGATTTCGGATTGACAGGAATGCTCGATTATTTCGAGAGCATACAGCGCCTGAACGAGAACGGCCGTCTGCAGGAGCGTGAGCGCCAGCTTGACGATATCCGTTGGAAATGGCTTGAGGACAATTCTGTTTTCAACTATTTCACGGTGGAGAGGCTCTTCGTGTTCCTTGTGAAGTTAGGTATCATTGAACGTTGGGCGAAGCTTGATGCCGACAAGGGCATGCAGCGCTATAACGAGATGATAGCCGAGCTGAAGAGTGGTATGGACAACATGTCCTTTGAGTTGTAAATAAAATAAATAGATATAGATATGGCGACAAAAGGAAAAGTGACCGGCGTTATAGCGAACATGGTGCTTCTGGCTGTTGACGGCCCTGTGGCACAGAACGAGATTTGTTATATCATGACCGGTGGTGACCGCCTTATGGCTGAGGTCATCAAGATTAACGGAGCCAAAGTGTACGTTCAGGTATTTGAGAGTACACGCCGTTTGAAAATTGGCGAAGAGGCCGAGTTTACAGGCCATATGCTCGAGGTGTCGTTGGCACCGGGTATGTTGTCGAAGAACTATGACGGCTTGCAGAACGACCTCGACAAGATGGAGGGCGTGTTCCTGAAACGTGGTGACTATACAAACCCATTGGATGAGGAGAAACTGTGGCATTTCGAGCCGCTTGCCAAGGTGGGCGACGTAGTAGGTGCCGCCGCATGGTTGGGTAGTGTAGAGGAGAACCACCAACCTTTGAAGATTATGGCTCCATTCGGCCTCAAGGGCGACTGGACTGTGAAGTCAATTGCCAAGGCTGGCGAGTACAGGATTGTTGATACAATTGCCGTAATCGTCAATACAGACGGCGAGGAGCGTGAGCTCAACATGATACAGAAGTGGCCCGTGCGTGTGGCTATGGATGACTACAAGGAGAAACCACGTCCATTCAAGCTGCTCGAGACTGGTGTGCGCACAATCGATACCCTGAACCCTATCGTTGAGGGCGGTACAGGCTTTATCCCAGGTCCTTTCGGTACAGGTAAGACCGTGTTGCAGCACGGTATCTCAAAGCAGGCCGAGGCCGACATCGTTATCATCGCTGCCTGCGGTGAGCGTGCGAACGAGGTCGTGGAGATCTTTACCGAGTTCCCTGAGCTCGTTGACCCACATACCGGCCGCAAGCTCATGGAGCGTACAATCATCATTGCGAATACATCCAACATGCCTGTTGCGGCACGTGAGGCATCGGTATACACAGCCATGACAATTGCCGAGTATTACCGTGCGATGGGCTTGCGTGTTCTGTTGATGGCCGACTCTACATCACGTTGGGCACAGGCGTTGCGTGAGATGTCGAACCGTATGGAGGAGCTCCCTGGCCCCGATGCGTTCCCAATGGATATCTCATCAATCATTGCCAACTTCTACAGCCGCGCAGGTTATGTATACCTCAACAACGGCGAGGTGGGTTCAATTACATTCATCGGTACAGTATCACCTGCCGGTGGTAACCTCAAGGAGCCTGTGACCGAGAACACCAAGAAGGTTGCACGCTGTTTCTATGCTCTTGAGCAGGACCGTGCCGACAAGAAGCGTTACCCAGCCGTTAACCCCATCGACTCATATTCA
>JAFZFO010000019.1 GCA_017555845.1 Bacteroidaceae bacterium
AAAACTTTATTCGAATTGTGAACTCTGTGCCGGAACCTTTTGGTTCTTTTCAGTTATGAAAAGAACGTATAGAAAGACTTGAAGAAAATTTAAGTGAACGACAAAGGTTGAGAAGAACAGCAGAATATAATGGCAAGCGAAAGCGAAGTCAACAGTAAATTTATACTGACCCATATTACACCCAAACACTTGTATTGTGAGCAATAAAATTGTACTTTTACAGCAAACATATATAAAATACCAAAGATGTCACTATTAAGAGTTATTCTGGCAATTTTCTTTCCACCACTTGCCGTCATTGACAGAGGCTGTGGTTCAGTGCTCATCATATTCCTGCTTACCCTTTGCGGTTGGGTTCCGGGAGTTATAGGCGCATTGGTAATTCTAAACAAGGATTAATGGCAATTCTGGATGCGTCCACCAAAGAGTTTATAGAACAGCATCGCAATGATGATGTCCGCACGCTTGCGCTACAAGGCAAGCGCTACCCCGCCGTGGACATGCGCGAGGCCGTCACACAAATTGAGGGATGGCAACAGGCTCGCGAGAAGCTACCGGCATGGGCAGCCGTAGATGGCATCATCTACCCGCCAAAAATCTCAATGGAGCAGTGTTCAAGTGAGAAGACTGCAAAATACAAGGCAAAGCATATTGAGGGCGAAAGGTTTGCCGACCTTACCGGAGGCTTCGGCATCGACTTCAGCTACATGGCACGCGGTTTCAGGGAGGCGTTCTACATTGAACGCAACGAGAGACTGTGTGAAATTGCAACTGCCAACTTTTCACTGCTTGGATTGGAACACGTAAAGGTGCTGAACGGCAACAGCGAGGAACTTTTTGAATCACTACCCCACCTTGACTGGATATTCGTTGACCCTGCACGCCGCGATGGCGACGGCCGTAAGGTTGTGGCATTGAGCGACTGCGAGCCGAACGTCGTAGAACTCGACCTGTTGTCAAAAGCCGATATGGCAATGATAAAGTGCTCGCCAATGCTTGACATAACATTGGCATGCCGCCAATTGGGATGCGTCAGCTCCGTGCACATCGTATCGGTCAACAACGAATGCAAGGAACTGCTCATAATACTTGGCAGCAACGACTTGGCAGGACTCACAACCCACTGCGTCAATATTTTGAAAGATGACACACAGGTATTCTCGTTCACACAGGGCGATGAGGAGTCCGCAGAGACATCATACAGCAGCGAGGTTGGCAAATACCTTTACGAGCCCAACGCGAGCGTACAGAAGGCAGGCTGTCCCAAGAGCCTGTCAATACACTACCACGTGGACAAACTGCACCCGAATAGCCATCTTTACACATCCGATGAACATGTCCACGACTTTCCCGGACGCATATTCGAGGTTGTCGAGGTAATGGGATTCTCAAAGGCCGATGTCAAGAAGGTACAGGCGTTGGAAAAGGCAAACATCACGGTACGCAATTTCCCCGAGAACGTGCAGTTGCTGCGCAAGCGCCTGAAGCTTGCCGACGGCGGCAACAATTACATCTTTGCCACAACGCTCAACGACGGCAGCAAGGCTATGATATTATGTAAAAAAGCCGAATAACTCCTTTTCACCCGGCACACACAGACAACCGGTATTTTTTATTTCCCGGCAATAACAAAACACAAGAAGCACCATGCTTGGTGCTTCTTGTGTTTTACTTGATCATAAGCTTCTCGAATTTCTTCTCCTTGACAAGTTCGTATGCTTTTTTGAAGATATCGTTGTTCTTGTTGTAAAGTTTCATGAAGTCGCTCATATTCCACAGGTCACGCGCAACGAGCTGTTTGAGCTGCAGCTTGAGTTCAGGAAGCGAGCGCTGGAACTCCTCCTCTCCACCTTCAATCTTCACACTATCCTTCACACCCTGCTGCCTGAGCATCTCAACAAGGGCATCGTCAACCTCGAAGCGCGCCTCGAAATCATCAATCGTAGGATACTCGGCTGCCAGTTTTTCACGGTTCTCGTCAATGTAGTGAAGTGATGTCTGGATAATGCATCCCTTTGCAGCCAACGCACGATGATACTTGGTATAACGCATGGTGTCTACGGGAACAAAGTAATCGGGCATGATGCCGCCACCACCATATACCGGACGCTGCAGACGCAGAGTATATGTCTTCAGCGAGTCGGGGAAGTGTATCTTGTCGGCACTTGTCATTTCGCCGCTGTTATAACGGTTCAGCAAGTCATCCTCATACTTGACAGAATCGTTGTCATAAGGTTTCTGTATGCAACGGCCTGTAGGAGTATAATAGCGTGCAATGGTAAGACGTATCATCGAACCGTCGGGCAACTGGAACGGACGCTGCACAAGTCCCTTGCCGAATGTGCGACGACCAACAATGATACCACGGTCCCAATCCTGTACTGCTCCTGCAAGAATCTCCGATGCCGAAGCAGATGTCTCGTCAACAATCACAACAAGATTACCCTTACGGAACTTACCCTCACCACGTGAGAGATAGTCGTAGCGTGGGTTCTTCTTGCCCTCGGTATATACTACCAGTTTTGCCTCATCGATAAGTTCGCCGGCAATACCTACCGCAGCTGTGAGATAACCGCCGCCGTTGCCGCTGAGGTCAAGTACAAGGTTCTTCATGCCCTGCTTCTTGAGCGAATCGAGCTTCGCCACGAACTCTCCGTGCGTCTTGGCGCCGAAAGAGGTAATGCGTATATAGCCACAGTTCTTGTCAATCATATATGCCGCATCTACAGTCTGGGTGCTTATATCGTCACGTATGAGGTTGAAGTTCAACACGCGGTCAATGCCACGGCGCACCACATCCACTTTCACGGCTGTTCCCTTCTCGCCACGCAGGCGTGTCATGATATCGGCACGCTCCATCTTGACACCGGCAATGGCAGTGTCATTCACGGCAACAATCTTGTCGCCGGGGAGAATACCCGCACGCTCCGATGGACCGTTTGTTGTTGTCTGTATCACGTACAGAGTATCGGAAACAATATTGAACTGTATTCCTATACCGCCAAAGCTACCCTCCATCTGCTCAAGCAGGGATTTTGTCTCCTTGGGGTCGGTATATGTAGAGTGTGGGTCAAGAGCCTTGAGCATGGCCTTTATTCCCTCCTCGGTTATCTTGTCACTATCGGCATCATCCACATAGAAGTTTTCTATGATATTGCCGGCATACATGAGTTTGATGATATGCTCCGGCATCTGCTGTGCCTTTACCACAAAGGAGAGCATAACTACTGTTACAAACAGAAATATTCTTTTCATAATTTATCCAATACAGATTAACTTTGGTTACTTGCCGGGCAAGAGCTCCGACACATCCTTGCCATATCTCATGAGTTCGCGCACAACGCTACTGCTCACCGATGAATAGCCGGGTTCGCTTACCAACAGCACGGTATCAATGCCGCCCAACTGCTTGTTCACGTCAGCAAGTTCGCGTTCATACTCAAAATCCTTGATATTGCGCACACCACGCAGCAGAACATCAGCCCCCACCTCGCGTGCAAAGTCCATTGTCAGGCCGCTATAGGAACGTACCTCGACACGGCTGTCGCCGGCATGACAGGCCGCTATGGCAGCCATGCGCTCCTCAACAGTGGCAAAGCCACCTTTCTCGCTATTGTACCCGATAGCAATGACCACCTTGTCAAACATCTGCAACGCGCGCTCGACAAGAGAGTGATGGCCTATAGTGTAAGGATCGAACGATCCTGCGAAAAGTGCAGTACGTGGCATATTCATCTCTCCTCCTCGTTAGCCTTGTCTTCCTCGACAACCAGGTTGTCAATGATGAAGTTCTGGCGTTCCATGGTATTCTTGCCCATATAATATGCAAGCAAGTCCTCGACCTTGTCGTCCTTGTGGAGTTCAACACGCTCCAGGCGCATATCGGGACCGATGAAGTTGCGGAACTCATCGGGCGAAATCTCTCCAAGTCCCTTGAATCGTGTGATTTCGGGGTTTGGCGAGAGTTTCTCTATTGCCGCCACACGCTCCTCCTCGCTATAGCAGTATATGGTCTCAAAGTCGCCTTTCTGCCCCTTGCGCTCCTCGGCACCCTTCTTGCCACGTGGCAACTTGCGTTTGTTACGCACGCGGAACAGCGGGGTCTGCAGGATATATACGTGGCCTTTCTTGATGAGCTCGGGGAAGAACTGCAGGAAGAATGTTATCATCAGCAGTCGGATGTGCATTCCATCGACATCGGCATCGGTAGCAACAATGACCTTATTATAGCGCAAGCCCTCAAGGCCATCCTCAATGTTCAATGCAGCCTGCAGAAGATTGAACTCCTCGTTCTGATATACCACGGCACGGCTCAAGCCGAAGCAGTTGAGTGGCTTACCACGCAGACTGAACACGGCCTGCGTATTGGCATCGCGGCTCTTTGTGATTGAACCGCTGGCCGAATCTCCCTCGGTAATAAAGATGCAGCTCTCGTCCATGCGGTCGCCCTTGGTATCATTGTAGTGTATGCGGCAGTCACGCAGCTTGCGGTTATGGAGATTTACCTTCTTCGCCTTTTCGCGCACCTGCTTGGTAAGACCGGCAAGCTCTTTACGCTCCTTCTCCGACGCAGTAATCTTTGAGAGAATGACATCGCTGATTTCGGGGTTCTTATGCAGGAAGTTGTCAAGTTCCTCCTTGATGAAGTCACCTACAAACTTCTTCACGCTCATGCTGCCCGGATCGGGGGCAATGGTTGTAGAACCCAACTTCACCTTTGTCTGGCTCTCGAACACAGGCTCCTGGATATTGATGGCAATAGCCGCAACAATACCGTTACGTATATCGCAGTACTCGAAGTTCTTTGCCGAGAAGAAGTCATGGATCGTAAGCGCCACAAGCTCCTTGAAGGCACTCTGGTGTGTACCACCCTGTGATGTATGCTGTCCGTTCACAAAAGAGTAGTACTCCTCGCCATACTGATGATGTGCGTGTGTGAAGGCAACCTCTATATCGGCACCCTTGAGGTGTATGATGGGATAGAGCGCATCGGCTGTCATGCGGTCGCCGAGCAGGTCGACAAGACCGTTACGTGAGAGGATACGCTTGCCGTTGAACATGATTGCCAAACCGGTGTTCAGGTATGTATAGTTACGCAAGAGCGTCTCAATGTAAGCATCGCGATACTCGAAGTTGCGATATAGTGAGTTATCGGGAGTGAACGAGATATATGTACCGTTCTCGTCATTTGTCTTCTCGGTGGTGTCGCTCACAAGAATACCTTTCTCGAACTTTGCAATGCGCACAACGCCATCACGGTAACTGCGCACCTCGAAATGGGTACTTGTGGCATTAACAGCCTTTAGACCCACGCCATTGAGACCGACAGATTTCTGGAATACCTTATCGTCGTACTTTGCACCGGTGTTCAGCTTGCTAACAGCCTGAATCATCATTCCCTGAGGAATACCACGGCCATAGTCACGCACAACAACCGAGTGGTTCTCTATGATATCTATCTCAATGCGTTTTCCAAAACCCATCTTGAACTCGTCGATACAGTTATCGACTACCTCCTTCAAAAGCACATATATACCGTCATCGCTCTGCGAGCCATCGCCCAGCTTACCAATGTACATACCGGGGCGCAGACGGATGTGCTCGACATCGCTCAAGTGGCGTATCGAGTCGTCGCCATAATCGGCGGCACTTACTTTATTTTCGTTGAATTCCAAATCTTTATCTTCGGACATATTATTGTATTGTCAATATTCTTTTTATAGCGGAAAGGTAAAAACGGGAAGCGGAAAACTTGTGCAAGCGAGTGGACGAAAATTTATTTACGTACGCAACTCGCGCAGCCAAGTTTCAAGCACACAAAGTGTGATTAAAGCGGAAAACTACGTTTTCACATTTCACATTTCAGTTTTCAGTTTTCAGTTCTTTTTTAAATGCTCGGCGGCGTTTGTGCTGTTCCTTTTCAAAATCGGCCCACAGGTTCTGCATGTTCTTGTTGTCCTCAAGCTCGGGATTGCTCTCAATGTCAACAATTCCCATCTCAATGTAATGCCCTATGAGTTCATTGAACACCAATGCGAATGCGCCCTTGCTCTGATACTCGGGCTTCACAGCCGCAAGCAGGAAGTCGAGTCTTTTGGGTTGCTTTATAAAAAGCGCCTTGAGCATGTGCCACCACCCGAATGGGAACAGACGGCCTTTTGCCTTACGCAAAGCCTCGGCAAGCGAGAACACACTAATACCAAGCGCAACAAGATTGTCATCGCTGTCAACAACCAGACACAACAACCTCTTGTCGGCAAACGGCAGATACATCTTCACAAACTGGTCAATCTGCTTTGGAGTAAGAGGTGCAAAGCCATAAAGTCCTGAATAACTCTCGTTACACAACTCAAAGAAAGCCTTGCCATATCGCTTTGCTATCTCGGAGCATGATTTTGCCCTCACAATGCGCAAACCGAATTTCTTCTCCACAATAGCTGCCACACGCTCGGCTTTTGGCCACTTCTCACCGGGTACCTTGAACAGAAACTCAACCCAATCAACCTCCTTTACATAACCCAAGCGCTCAAGATGTTTGGGATAATAAGGATGATTATATATCGTAGCCATGGTGCTCATGCGGTCAAAGCCCTCTACAAGCATACCCTCCGGATCAAAATCAGTAAAACCAAGCGGCCCCTGTATCTCGGTCATTCCGCGTTCACGCGCCCAGGCCTCGGCAGTAGCAAAAAGAGCATCAACGACCTCATTGTCATCTATGAAATCGACCCAACCGAAGCGGGCAGCCTTAACACCCCACTTCTCATTTGCATGGGGATTTATTATGGCAGCTATGCGCCCCACAATCTTGCCGTCACGATAGGCAAGAAAATAGTCGGCATCACAGAATTCAAACGCTGCATTGCGGTCCTTGCGCAGAGTCCCCATTGCATCCTCAAAAAGTTCGGGAACAAAATAAGGATTGCCTTTGTACAGTTCATAATTGAAACGTATAAAACGCTTCAACTGCCTGTTATTGCTTACTTTTACTATTTCAACAGCCATTTTCTGCAAAATATATTGAGAACGCGTAAAATTACGATTTTATTCCCAAATTCGCAAATCTGAAGGAGTAATAGGAGATTGTCACAAAGACAAATAACGGAGAGCTATTTTGCTCTCCATTACTATTACTGCCACAAGTTGCCCCATTGACTCGTTTTGCTTATAGCAACCCACGGGGCGTGACTTCGTCCACGCAACCCGTGACCATTGCTGTGTGCTTTATCGATTGAAGAAGCCCTGCTTCTCCAATTCATCGGCAACAACCAACAGCTCCTTATACCACTCTTCGCCGAAGCGCTCAATGAGCGGTTCTTTCAGGAACTCGTATGCCTTTACACCTTTGCGGCGGCCTTTGATGAACGCACTGCTGCAGACATCCCACTTATGCAGGTTCACGCCCACCATATCGCCTACCTTACGCAAGCGCACGGGATAGAGATAGCAAGAGATTGGCTTGCGCCATGGGGTGCGACCTTCGCGATAGGCCTTTTCAATGAGGCAGATGCAACAGCCGTTCTCGTCACGCGAAGCAAAGACACAGTCCTTGCCATTTACAATGGATGTGACGAGGTCGCCGTCGCGGTCGTTATACACCACGCCCTGCTCCTCAACAACTGCACGCGCCTCGGGGGTCATCTCATCCTCGATTACCTCAAGCGCCTCCTCAAGCTTTTCTACCTCGTCCATCAACACCGGAGCACCGGCATCGCCCTCAACGCAACAAATGCCTTTACAATGCGAGAAGTTGCAGAAGAAATACTCCTGAAAAAGGTCGAATGAAACTATTGTATCTCCAATCTGTACCATAATGCTTTAAATGAAAAAAGGCCCCTAAAGTCATTGAAGACCTTAGAGACCATAGAGACTTTATTTGAATTAGATCAAAGCCTTACCTGTCATGTCGGCAGGAGCCTCCAAGCCCATAATCTTGAGGATTGTTGGAGCAACGTCAGCAAGGATACCGTCCTCGATTGTTGCATTCTCCTGGTTTGTTACATACACACAAGGAACAGGGTTCAATGAGTGAGCTGTGTTTGGTGAACCGTCAGCGTTCACTGCATTGTCGGCATTACCGTGGTCGGCAATGATGATTGACTCATAACCATGGTTGCGTGCAGCCTCAATAACATCCTTCAAGCAAGCGTCAACTGCAAGCACAGCCTTCTCGATAGCGCTGTAAACACCAGTGTGGCCCACCATGTCACCGTTAGCGAAGTTAACCACGATAAAGTCGAACTTTTCGCTGTTGATCTCGTTAACGAGTTTCTCCTTAACCTCGTATGCGCTCATCTCGGGCTGGAGGTCATATGTAGCAACCTTTGGAGATGGAACAAGGATGCGCTCCTCGCCATCGTATGGAGTCTCGCGGCCACCGTTGAAGAAGAATGTTACGTGAGCATACTTCTCGGTCTCGGCAATATGCAACTGCTTCATACCCTGCTTTGCGATGAACTCGCCGAGTGTATTCTCAACGTTCTCCTTGTCAAAGAGGATGTGAACGCCTGTGAACTTTGCATCGTATGGAGTCATGCAATAGTACTGCAAGCCTGGGATTGTGTTCATACCCTCGGCTGGCATATCCTCCTGTGTGAGAACAACTGTAAGCTCCTTTGCACGGTCGTTGCGGTAGTTGAAGAAGATTACTGCATCGCCCTCGCCAATGCGGCCGTCGAAGTTTGTATTTACGATTGGCTTGATGAACTCATCGGTAACACCCTCCTCGTATGACTCCTTAACGGCAGCAACCATGTCAGCAGCCTGCTTGCCCTCGCCGTTGACGATAAGGTCGTAAGCGATCTTCACACGCTCCCAACGCTTGTCACGGTCCATAGCATAGTAACGGCCAACGATTGTAGCCAACTTGAGGCCCTTGGAAGTCAAATCCTCAATGAAGCCTGCACCGCTCTTTGGGTCGGTATCACGACCGTCCATGAAGCAGTGAACATAAGCGTTCTCAACACCCTGCTCAGCAGCGAACTTGTACATAGCCTCGAGGTGCTCGAGTGAACTGTGTACGCCACCGTCTGATGTCAAGCCCATGAAGTGGAGCTTCTTGCCGTTAGCCTTTGCATACTCAACAGCAGCAACCAACTGAGGGTTCTGTGCGATTGAGCCGTCAGCGATAGCACGGTTAATCTTGAGAAGGTCCTGATATACAACGCGACCGCCACCGATATTGAGGTGACCTACCTCGCTGTTACCCATCTGTCCTGCAGGAAGACCTACGTTCTCGCCGCTCGCCTGGAGCTGTGATGTAGGATATACTGATGTCAAGTGATCCCAGTAAGGTGTAGGTGTATTGAAAATAACGTCACCCTTGCCGTGGTTACCGACACCCCAACCATCGAGAATTACCAATAATGCTTTGTTTGCCATAATATTTGAATGTTTAAATTTTTAATAATAATTCCATTGCCACGAAACTGCCGCGACAACCGCATTCTACAAAATGCGCCGCAAAGATACGATATTTTATTCAGTACTCCGGCACAAATGCGTGAAAAAAGCACAAAAAGAGCGGTAAATAGTAAATATTATTTAAAATATAAAAATTAGGGACACAAAAAGCGGCACTGCTGGGGGAAAGCTGCAAAAAAATAGGTATCTTCGCAGCTATTATTTGATAAATTAGGTTAATAATGCCCCAAAAGGCACAACAACACGACCGATGCAACACCCGCTTCATCTCTTCAGCTACTGTCCCAAATGTGGAAGCAATGACTTCAACGAGAACGATTTCAAGTCGAAGCGTTGCAGCAAATGCGGCTTTGTATACTACTTCAACCCGCTTGCAGCCACCGTTGGAATAATCACAAACAGCAAGGGCGAGATACTTGTGGCAAGACGCGCCAAGGAGCCTGCAAAGGGAACGCTTGACTTGCCGGGCGGTTTCTGCGACAGCTATGAGACTGCCGAGGAGGGTGTGATGCGCGAGATTGAAGAGGAGACCGGACTGAAGGTCTGCGGCACACGCTACCTGTTCAGCATTCCCAACAGATACGTCTACTCCGGAATGGAGCTGCACACAATGGACCTGTTCTTCCACTGCACGGTGGAGAATGACGGGGCACTCCGTGCCGATGATGATGTTGCCGAGCTGCAATGGATTGCGGTAGACAAGTTGCAGAGCGAGAATTTCGGGTTGGCATCCATCAAAAAGGGCATTGAGAAATTGAAGGAAATAAAAAACACACTATAAGATGAAAAGAAGCATTGTTCTACTGCTGTGCGCCACAGTAGGTTTCATGGCCACAGCACAAACCGACAACAAGGGAAAGCTAATCGCCGAGTGTCAGCGACTCTATTCCGACGGCGAATACAGCACCGCATTGTCAGTTCTTGAAAAGATTGACACAAAAGGTCTCGACAGCGAAGCAAGACAGGAGTATGAATTGCTGAAAGCCCTTACCGTATACGAAAACGACGTACTTGAAGGACGCGCAATGCTGTTCCAGTACCTTGCCGACTACCCCGAGAGTGCAAAGCGTGAGTTGCTGTACAACTACATTGCACAATCATATTACCACACCGGCAACTACGACCAGGCATGCAACTGGTTCGGCCAGTGCAACATCAAGCGCCTTACCCCCAAGCAGCGCGACGAGGCCACACTGCTCTATGCCCTGTCACTGCTCAATTCGGGCAACGAGGGCGCAGCCGAGAACCTGCTCATGAACCTGTCGCTCACAAGCAAGGAGTACAGCAAGGATGCCGGGTTCTACCTCGCAGTCATAGACTACAACCGCGACAATCTTGACGAGGCTCACAAGGCATTCCGCAACTTTGAACTCGATGCAAAGTACTGTGGCGAATCACAATACTACATCACCGGCATATGGCTGAAGAAGGGAGAGGTTACACGTGCCGCCCACTGGGCAAGAAACTATCTCGACTACAACAAGCCTACAGTACCCGAGTATTACCGCATGTACCAGATGCTTGGTGCTGCCGAGTTCATGCAGGGCAACTACGAAGAGGCGACAAAGGCACTCACCACATATATCGAGAACTACCACACACCACAGCGCGTGGCACTGTACCAGTTGGGAACCAGCCTGTATTCGACGGGAGAACTGGACAAGGCAATGGAGATGCTCGTTCCCTGCATTGACGGAGAGGATGCTGTAGCGCAGAGCGCCCTGCTGCACATTGGTCTCATACACCTTGAGAAAGGCAACGGCAGCAATGCACGTCTGGCGCTTGAGCAGGCAGCTACAATGACCTACGATGACCAGGTGCGCGAGGAGGCTCTCTACAACTATGCACTCTGCATACACCAGACACGCTACTCTCCTTTTGCCGAGAGCGTGAAGGCTTTCGAGCAGTTCCTGAACGACTACCCAAAATCAAAGCATGCCGACAAGGTGGGCGAATATCTCATTGAGGTATACAACAACACACGCAACTACAATGTAGCCCTGCAGTCCATAAACAAGATCAAGAACCCCTCGGCAAAAATTCTGGAGGCAAAGCAGAACATCCTCTACCGTCTGGGAGTGCAGGAGTTCCTTGACGGCAACATGGACGGCGCAATAGACTACATGAACAGCTCGTTGAAGCTTGCGCAATACAATGCCGAGACACAGAGCAACGCTCTGTTCTGGAAAGGCGAAGCCCTGTTCCGCAAAGGCGACATGGCCGGTGCACGCAATTGCTACGGACAGTCACTGAACTGCGGCGCTAAAGGTAACAGCCTGGCTACCTACGGCCTTGGATACACATACTTCAACGATGGCAGATACAACGAAGCACGCAGCCGTTTCGAGGCTTTCGTGAAGGTTGCCGACAAGAATGACAAGGAGACAATCTCCGATGCATACAACCGTATCGCCGACTGCCACTTCTACCAGAGAGGATTTGATGCAGCCGAGGAGTATTATGCAAAGGCGGCGAACACCTACAACAAGAACGCCGACTACTCACTGTACCGATATGCCCAGATACAGAGCCTGAAGAACAACCCTACAGAAAGCATCAACACCTTGAAGCGACTTGTAAGCAAGTTCCCCGACAGCCCACACACCGAGCAGGCACTCTACGAGATGGGCCGCAGCTACATCAAGCAGGAGAACTACCGCGAGGCCATCAAGACATACGACAAGCTGATTGCAGGCTTCCCCAACAGCGCGACAGCACGCCGCGCACTGGCCGAGAGGGCAATGATATACAATACTATGGGCGACAGGGAGAATGCAATCGCCGCCTACAAGGAGATCATTGCAAAATATCCACAGAGCGAAGAGGCACTGGTTGCAATGCAGGACCTCAAGAGCATATACGTGGATATGGGCAGGGTTGACCAGTACGCCGAATATGCATCAAGCACAACAGGCATGCAACCTGTGGAAAGCAGCGAGATCGACACACTGACATACATCGCTGCCGAGAAGGCCTACGGCCGAGGAGAGCTTGACGAGGCAAAGAGAGCGTTCGAGAACTACCTGCAGAACAACCCCGCCGGTGCGTTCCGCCTGAACAGCTACTACTACAAAGGTCTGATATGCTACAACCAGGGAGCGAAGGATGAGGCAGTCGAGAACTTTGAGAAGGTTCTTGAGTTCCCCAACAACCAGTACCGCGAGGAGGCCATGGTTGTCGCAGCAGAGATATACTACGATGACAAGGCATATGACAAGGCAAGTACCCTTTACAAGGAGATTGCAGAACTGAGCAGCAACGAGGAGCGCCAGAAGGTTGCCTTGACAAGAGTTCTCCACATTGCCATTGAGCAGGAGAACCACAATGACATCATACTGTATGCCACAAAAATAGAGAACCAGGAGAATGTATCTCCGGAGCTGAAACGTGAGGCGGCGCTGTACAGGGCAAAATCACATCTTGCAAAGGGAAACAGCGACAAGGCATTCGAGGAGTTTGACAATCTTGCTGCGGACACACGCACCAAAGAGGGTGCCGAGGCAAAATATCTTGTAGCACAGATGCTATTCGATGAAAAGAGCTATGATTTCTGCGAGGACGAGATCAACGAGTTCATCGAGATGAGCACTCCACACACATACTGGATGGCACGTAGCTTCATCCTGCTTGCCGACCTCTACACCGCACAGGACAAGACATTGGAGGCAAAGCAGTACCTGCTTTCACTGCAGAACAACTACGACGGCGATGATGACATTGCCGGCATGATAGAGGAGCGCCTGAAAAGAATATCAACCGCAAACAAAAAGTAACAAGGAAGTCATATGAAAAAAGCGATCATACTTATTTCGGCATTGACATTGTCTTTGGCTGCATCAGCCCAGACCGACAGCAAGAATGCCGTAGTCAATGTAGAGAACGACTACACCCCCGAGGTCATTGAAGTTGTAAAGAAGAATTTCACACCTGCCGAGGAGAGCAAGAACAAGACCAAAGCCGATCCTATGGAACTGATATTCTCAAAAGCAGGCAAAGCATTCAACGGTTTCATCAGCGAGAGAGATATCAAGGATGTGGCTCCACAGAAAGAGGAGCCATTCCCGGGATATGCGAGAGTGGGATATGGCCTCACAAATGACATTGACACAAAAGTTGCCTACCGTCTTGGCGTTGGCAAGAACGGAGCTTTGAAGGCCTATGCAGCATTCGATGGCTACAAGAGCAATATCGACGGCCTTTTCAGCGAGTGGAATTCACGCATGTACAATACCGTGGCAGGCTTTGGATACACCCACCGTCTCAAAGGCATAACACTTGGCGTGGACGGAACATTCAAGAACAGCGATTTCAATTACCAGAGCACCGACAATGCCGCTGCCGGACTTACCGACAAGCAGAACGGACAGAACTACAGGCTTGCGATAAGCGGAGTCTCAGGCCAGGCTGGGGCATGGGCATACAATTTCAAAGGCGACTTTGAATATGTCACACGCTACTGGTCACAGGGCAAGAAAGGCATCATCGGCGAAGGACGCTACGGCGTTGGTGGCGGCTTCAGCTACGACATTATGTCAAGGAGAGTAAGCAACCTTGGCATTGACCTCAACCTTGATGCGTTCACATACAACAGCACATTGAGGAATGCCGGCAAAGGTTACGACACCCACTTCTCAATTGATGTTGACCCATACACGACACTGACCTTTGGCAAATGGAACATGAAGACCGGAGTAAAGATGAACATCATCACACGTGGCAGAGGTGCCTTTGCCATTGCTCCCGACATCAAGGCCGAGGGACTTGTAAAGGAGAACATCACAATCTATGGTAACATTACCGGTGGCAGAACAAACAACACATTTGCAACATTGGAGGACATCACACCATACTGGGGATTTGCCGAGGAGGGTTACGCCCGCTTCAAGCCCACATACAGGATAGTGGATGTAAACATCGGCAGCCGCATAACATTCGAGCCATTGTCAATGGAGTTCAATGCGGGATATGCTTACACACAGGACGACCTGATGGAAGTTCTGCAACCACAGATGCACAAGCTCATGTACGCGAACTTTGAGCAGGACAACACACACCACGCATATGCCAACCTGCGTTTGGGATGCGACCTGCGCAGTTGGGTAAAACTGTCGGCCGATGCACGATATGATTTCTGGAACTGCAGCAACAACGACCTGCTCATCATGAGACCGCAGATTACCGTCGACGCGAACGCCGAGTTCAGAATAATCGAGCACCTTACAATGCGTGCAGGATACAACTTCACACGCTACACAAAGAGCGAGACACGTGGACGCATAAGCAACAAGAACGACCTGTATGCACGCGTAAGCTACCAGATAAACAAACGTTTCGGCGCCTACATTCAGGGCAACAACCTGCTCAACAGCAGATATTTTGACTATGCGGGATACGTTACACGCGGAATAAGAGGATCATTGGGAGCGACTGTGAACTTCTGAAAAGGTTAAAGGGCAAAGGAAAAAGGTAACAGGTAAAAGCGTCGGTATTCCACTCGGATGCCGGCGCTTTTTTTCTCCTATTTAAAATAATATATTATTTTAGGGAAAACGGCCCTATTTTCTTTTCATTTTTTTCGATTTTTTGATTTCAATATACGGGAAACTTTTCTACTTTTGCGGCAAAATTGAAACGTGTTTCAGCAGTATGCAGAAAAATTTAGTAATAGTTGAGTCACCAGCCAAGGCAAAGACAATTGAGAAATTCCTTGGCAAGGAGTATAAGGTCCTGTCCAGTTACGGACACATCTGTGATTTGAAGAAGAAGGAGTTCAGTATAAACACCGAAACCTTTGAACCACTTTATGAGATTCCGGCCGAGAAGGAGAAGTTGGTAAACAGCCTCAAGAGCGAGGTCAAGAAAGCCGAAATGGTTTGGTTGGCATCCGATGAGGACCGCGAGGGAGAAGCCATCAGCTGGCACCTTTTTACCGAACTTGGACTGACACCCGAGAAGACAAAGCGTATTGTATTCCACGAAATCACAAAGAACGCCATTCAGGCGGCCATTGAAAATCCAAGAGAGATTGATATAAACCTTGTATATGCACAGCAGGCACGCCGTGTACTTGACCGTATAGTAGGTTTCAAGCTGTCGCCCGTACTCTGGCGCAAGGTGAAGCCCGCCCTTTCGGCCGGCCGCGTGCAGAGTGTCACAGTGCGCCTCATCGTTGAGCGCGAACGCGAAATCAACAAGTTCGTGAGCGAGAGCGGCTACCGCGTGACTGCACAGTTCGAGCTTCCCGGCGAGGATGGTGAAAGCAACGTGCTGAACACAGAACTCTCAAAACGTTTCAAGACAAAGGAGGAGGCCGAGGCTTTCCTCGCAACATGCAAGGAGTCTACATTCACAATTGAGGATGTAAGCACCAAGCCTTTGAAGAAGAGCCCTGCAGCTCCGTTCACCACATCTACACTGCAACAGGAAGCCGCACGCAAGTTGGGATTCACTGTATCGCAGACCATGATGGTGGCACAGAGATTGTACGAATCGGGATACATCACATACATGCGTACCGACTCTGTGAACCTCTCATCACTGTGCATTGGTTCATGCAAAGATGTCGTTACCGAGATGTTCGGCAAGGAGTACCACAAGAGCCGCAACTATGCTACCCGCACAAAGGGTGCTCAGGAGGCTCACGAGGCAATACGCCCAACATACATGAGCAATGCCACAATTGAGGGCACTGTTCCCGAGAAGAGACTCTACGAACTCATCTGGAAACGCACCTGTGCTTCACAGATGGCAGATGCCCAGGTTGAAAAGACAACCGTGAACATCTCCATCAGCGGACACAGCGAGACATTCGTGGCAACCGGCGAGGTAACAGTCTTTGACGGTTTCATCAAGGTTTACCGCGAGAGCACCGACGACGAGAACAGCAGCGACCTGCCAGCAATCCCAGCCGTACACAAGGGCGATATGCTCACCACAAAGGAGATTGTGGCGACAGAGCGTTTCACACAGCACCAGCCACGCTACACCGAGGCGAGCCTTGTACGCAAGCTCGAGGAGCTGGGTATCGGCCGTCCATCAACATATGCCCCAACCATCAGCACAATTCAGCAGCGCGGATATGTAGAGAAGGGCAACAAGACCGGCGAGACACGCAAATACAACATCATAACACTCAAGAACGGCAAGATCACAACCAAGGAAGGCAAGGAGACCGTAGGTGCCGAGAAGGCCAAGCTCATGCCTACCGACATAGGTATCGTTGTGAACGACTTCCTCTTCGAGTACTTCCCCGAGATCATGGACTACAACTTCACGGCAACAGTGGAGAAGGAGTTCGATGAGATTGCCGACGGCAAGAGACACTGGGCCGACCACATCTCGGTATTCTACAAGGAGTTCGAGCCAAAGGTCGACGGCATCATACAGACAAAGAAGGAACACAAGGTGGGCGAGCGCGTGCTCGGCAACGACCCCGCAAGCGGCAAACCCGTTTCGGTAAAGATCGGCCGTTTCGGTCCAATCGTGCAGATTGGTTCGGCAAGCGACGAGGAGAAGCCACGCTTTGCACAGATGAAGCCAGGCCAGACTCTCGAGACCATCACTCTTGAGGAGGCATTGGGACTCTTCAGCCTGCCACGCACACTTGGCGAGCTCGACGGACAGCCTATCACAATTGGCGCAGGCCGCTTTGGAGCATACATCAAGTACGGCGATGCATATGTCTCTTTGCCAAAGACACACGACCCGCTCACAGTCACACTGGAGGAGGCTACTGAGCTCATTGAAGCGAAGAAGAAGAGCGAGGCCGAGAGAATCATCAAGACCTTTGAGGAGGAGAGCGAGCTGCAGGTACTCAACGGCCGTTTCGGTCCTTACATTGCCTACAAGGGAAGCAACTACAAGTTGCCGAAGAGTGTCACACCGGCAGAGCTAACACTGCAGGAGTGCATGGAGATTGTAAATAAACAGCAGGAAGGTGGAAAGGCCCCTGCCAAGAGAAGATATACAAAGAAGAGCAAATGACACGCATATTCCTGACCGGATATATGGGCTCGGGCAAGACAACGCTTGGACGCGCACTTGCCGCCGAGATTGGAATACCTTTCATTGACCTCGACCACTACATTGAGAAACGCTACTGCAGGACCATCGCGCAGCTGTTCGCCGAAAAGGGCGAGGATGGTTTCCGCGAAATAGAACGCAGGATGCTGCACGAGGTGGGCGAGTTCGAGGATGTGATAATCTCCACAGGAGGTGGAACACCCTGCTTCTTTGACAACATCGAATACATGAACGGGCAAGGTACAACGGTTTACCTTGACGTGCCGGTGGAGAGGCTCCACATCAGATTGAGCATTGCAAAGGCCAAACGCCCGCTCATAAAGGACAAGAGCGATGAGGAGCTGATGGCTTTCATCATTGAGCAACTGGCAAAGCGTGAACCGCACTACAGCAAGGCGCAATACTCGTTCAAGGCCGACAAACTGGAGGATGCTCCACAGGTAAAAGCCTCGGTCGAGGCATTCCGCCGCGAGTTCGGAGTATAAGGAAGAGAAGTTAAGACACAAGATAAGAACCATTGATAACCCGACATCAAACACCACTTACAAAATGAAAAAATGGCGCATTGAGGACTCGGAGGATCTCTACAACATCAACGGTTGGGGAGCATCCTATTTCAGCATCAACGAAAAAGGTAATGTTGCTGTAACACCAAAGAAGGACAGCGTAAAGGTTGACCTTAAGGAGTTAATGGACGAATTGCAGCTGCGCGACGTGGCTGCACCGGTGCTTATACGCTTCCCGGACATTCTTGACAACCGCATTGAGAAGATTGCCGGCTGTTTCAAGATTGCTGCCGAGGAGTACAACTACAAGGGCGAGAACTTCATTGTCTACCCCATCAAGGTAAACCAGATGCGCCCTGTTGTCGAGGAGATCACAAGCCACGGAAAGCGCTACAACATTGGCCTTGAGGCCGGTTCAAAGCCCGAGCTTCATGCCGTGATTGCAATGAACACCGACAGCGACTCACTCATCATCTGCAACGGCTACAAGGACGACAGCTACATTGAGCTTGCCCTTTTGGCACAGAAGATGGGACGCCGCATTTTCCTTGTGGTGGAGAAGCTCAACGAGCTGAAACGCATTGCCAAGATCGGCAAGCGCATGGGCGTGCGCCCCAACATCGGTATCCGCATCAAGCTTGCTTCTGAGGGCAGCGGCAAGTGGGAAGAGAGCGGCGGCGATGCAAGCAAGTTCGGCCTCACATCGAGCGAGTTGCTCGAGGCACTTGAGATTCTCGAGAAATATGACATCAAGGATTGCCTGCGCCTGATACACTTCCACATCGGAAGCCAGGTGACACGCATCCGCCACATAAAGACAGCCTTGCGCGAGGCATCACAGTTCTACGTGCAGCTGCGCAAGCTCGGCTACAATATCGAGTTCACCGACATTGGCGGTGGTCTGGGTGTTGACTACGACGGTACACGCTCGTCAAGCAGCGAGAGTAGCGTTAACTACTCTATCCAGGAGTATGTCAACGACGCCATCTATACCATGGTGGACGCAGCCGACAAGAACGGTATCCCCCACCCCAACATCATTACCGAGAGTGGACGTTCGGTATCGGCACACCACGCGGTACTCATCTTTGAGGTATTGGAGACAGCAGCCCTGCCACAGATGGACGAGGATTGGGAGGTTGCGGCAAACGACCACGAACTTGCAAAGGAACTCTACAAGATATGGTGCGAACTTGACCAGCGTACAATGCTCGAGGCATTGCACGATGCACAGCAGATACGCGAGGAGGCGCTTGAGCTCTTCAGCCACGGTATCGTTGACCTGAAGACACGCGCACAGATTGAGAGTATGTTCTGGAGCGTGACACGCGAGATCATGGCCATTGCAAAGACCATGAAGCACGTGCCCGATGACTTCCGCAAGTTGCCAAAGCTGCTTGCCGACAAGTATTTCTGCAACTTCTCACTGTTCCAGAGCTTGCCCGACAGCTGGGGTATCGACCAGTTCTTCCCCATCATGCCAATTCACCGTCTTGACGAGCGCCCCGACCGCAGCTGTACCATCCAGGACATGACCTGCGACAGCGACGGCAAGATTACCGACTTCATACACTACAACAGCAAGGCCGACTCATTGAAGGTACACCGCGTGAAGTCGAACGAGTCGTACTATCTTGGCGTGTTCCTTGTCGGTGCATACCAGGAGATCCTTGGCGACATGCACAACCTCTTTGGCGACACCAATGCCGTACACGTGAGCGTGGATGAGAACGGCTACCACATTGACAAGATCATTGACGGCGAGACCATTGCCGACGTGCTTGACTACGTGCAGTACGATGCACGCAAGCTTGTGCGCACACTCGAGCGTTGGGTGACAAGTGCCGTGAAGGACGGCCGTATCTCGCTTGAGGAGGGCAAGGAGTTCCTCTCGAACTACCGCTCGGGATTGTACGGATATACATACCTTGACTATTGATGAAAGAGAAGATTACCGTTATAAAGGTTGGAGGAAAGATTGTTGAGGAGGACGCTTCATTGGCCGCCCTCCTCGACCGTTTTGCAGCCATCGAAGGCCGCAAGGTGCTCATCCATGGCGGCGGACGCTCGGCAACACGCATTGCCGAGAAACTGGGCATAGAGAGCAAGATGGTCGATGGCCGACGCATTACCGATGAAGAGACACTGAAGGTTGTGACCATGGTCTATGGCGGACTGGTAAACAAGAACATCGTTGCCGGCCTGCAAGCACGCGGCGTGAACGCTCTGGGCCTCACAGGTGCCGACTGCAACATCATCACAGCCCACAAGCGCCCTGTAAAGAGCATTGACTATGGCTTTGTAGGCGACGTAGACTGCGCCGACGGCGACATGCTATCAAGACTCATTGAGCAGGGCATCACACCCATTGTGGCACCGCTCACACACGACGGCAAGGGCACCATCCTCAACACCAATGCCGACACTATGGCTGCCGAGACAGCCAAGGCACTGGCTACAGTGTACGAGACAACACTGATATACTGCTTTGAGTTCCCCGGCGTGATGCGTGACCCCGAGGATGCAGACAGCCTCATCGCCACCATCACAGGCGAGAGCTACAGACAGTTGCTTGCCGACGGCATCATCAGCGGCGGCATGATTCCCAAGATGGAGAATGCCTTCAATGCCATTGGCAATGGCGTAGCAAAGGTAATCATCACCAAGGCCGATGCCATAGACGGCACTCATGGCACACATATCATTGCATAAAGGATGAAGCTCACAAAGAGCATAATGGAGCACCCCGAGTGGGGAACAATCATTGTGGCGCGCAACGTAAGGGCGCGCCGCATTATTTTGCGCTCACGCCCCGACGGCATACACATTACCGTCCCTTTGTTCGCCACCAAAGGCGACATTGAAAGAGCCATTGCCGATTGCGTTCCAAAGCTTATGCAGAGACAGGCACAAAAAGAGCCGGCAACCATAGACTGCAGCTACAGTTGCGTAAACGACAACTTCACATTCTGCGTTGCGGAACACGACAGGAAGGTTTTCCAGCTGAAGCACAACGGGAAGGATTTCACTCTCCTGTGCCCACAAGGGACCGACTACTACACCACCGAGATGCAGAAATGGATGCACAAGACCCTTGCACAGGCCATTACTATCCGTGCCAAGGAGATGCTGCCACCACGTCTGGAGGAACTTGCCAAGGAGAAAGGATTCACTTATAACCGCTGTACCGTGCGCAATGTGCACAGCCGCTGGGGCAGCTGCAACGCAAAGGGCAACATCAGCCTTTGCGTATCCCTTATACTGCTACCCGATGAACTCATTGATTATGTCTTGTTGCACGAGTTGTGCCACACCGTTGAGATGAACCACAGCGAGAGGTTCTGGGCGCTGATGGACAAGGTCACAGCACCTGCAAGAGCCAAGGAACTGCGCAAGAGACTCAAAGGATACAGAACACAGTTCTAGGTGAAAGGTGAGAGCGGAAAGCCGAGGGTTAAATTAAGCCGAGGGTTCGACAACATCGGCAGCAACAGGTCGCAGGCAGCACCGGCAAAGATGGTGCCCTGCGGGTTGCGATAAGACGATGTTGTCAAAGCAAATAAAAAATAGCAATAATATAGAAGTTGACCCAGCAGCCCCTGTCATACTGAGCAAAGCGAAGACGTGTTGTTGAGGGCTTGCCCGAAAAATCTCTGTTCTGCGTAGTTTTGAGATCCATTGACTTTAGCCCCTACGGGCGTCGACCTTCGGTTCACATCCGTTCAGGATGACAAATTCGCGAATAATGTCAACTTTGGGTCAACAGCCATATTATTACCTAAAAAATTAAGCCGAGGGTTTCAGTTTTCAGATTTCACTTTTCAGCTTCAAAGCAAGCCACCCCGACAACACAGCAAAAAAGACGAATCCTGCAATGCCTGCCGTGCTGTTGGCAACAACCTGTTCATCGACAGAACCGAATGCGAGTGTTGTCACTACAGCAAGAGAGTTGTTGAGTACATGGCCAACAATGACCGACAGCAGGCTGCCGGTGCGGTAGTATATCCATCCGAGCACAATTCCAAGAAGTGTTGCATAGACAATCTGCACGGGATTCATGTGGAAGATACCGAATACCAATGCCGACAGGATTATCGCAAGCCAGGGACGGCCAAAATAGCGCATCAGCAACCCTTGTATTGCGCCACGGAACAGCACTTCCTCAAGCAACGGGCCAAAGAATGCCAGCCCCAGAACACCCACCACATTGCGTGAAAGCCCCCCAAAGGTATCGCCCAGATTATCCTTGAGCGGGAACCACTGCACAAAGATGTTGAGCGCAAACATTGAGAAGAACACAAGCAGGGTTGATATGAGAAGCGGGCGCGGCGCTATTGAACGCAGTAGCTCCTTACGCAATTTGAAGAAACCTGTAAAGTGAATGAAAAGCAGCATGGAGAGCGATGAGAGGAACAGGCCCCATGCCTGGGCATGGACAATATATGGTGCCGTGGCAGGGTTGTCTTTCAGGTACTGTGCCTTGTCAACCATCTCCAAGGCTTCCCTTGATACATCGCCGGCACACACTGCAATGCCAAGCGCAACAATCTCGGACACCACGATGAACATTATCTGTAACAGAAAGTACATCGCCACCAGCATGGCTATCGTGCCCACAAGACGTAAACCTTTTTTCATACCTCAAATTCCACGTTTTACCCTTGCCACATCCACCTCTATCTGGAAGCGCAAGGCATTAACATTGTCAAAAACCTGCTCGCCACGCAAACGGCGTACAAAGCTTACGGTAATATCCTTTTCATAGATGTCGCCCTCGAAACCAATTATATGAACCTCCAGCGTACGTTCCTTGCCGCTGACAGTGGGCTTCACGCCAATGTTCATTACCCCCTTGAATGTTTCCCCGGCTATTGTGACATCTGTTTCATAGACTCCGTCGAGCGGCAACATCTGCTCCTCACAGGCCAAGGCTATATTTGCTGTGGGAAAGCCAAGTACGCGACCTATGCCGGCACCATGGACAACCGTTCCCGCCAATGAATAGTCACGGCCAAGCAGCGAGGATGCCAACGCCACATCGCCACCCGACAAGGCACGACGCACCGCCGATGAGCTCACCGCCACATCATCTATTACAAATGGCAGTGTACCGAATACCTCTACACCTGACTCGCAGCCGTATGCAATGTACTGTTCAAGTCCCTCGCCCGTTGCAGGCTTGCCAAAATGGTGGTCGTAGCCCACTGCCAGCAGCTGCACACCAAGTCGCTCCACAAGAATCTCCTGCATGAAAGCGGCAGCCGACATTGCGGCCATCTCGCGGTTGAAGTCGAGCAGAACGCAGATGTCCACCCCTGCCTTCTCAAGCAATTGCAGCCTGTCGTTGGCCGGAGTGAGCAGGAAAGGAGCACTCTGCTTGTCAAAGAGCCTGCGCGGATGGGTGGCAAAAGTCACCACCATGAGCGGCAAGCCTTTTTTGGTTGCTGCAGCACGCAGCTCGCCAAGCATTGCAATGTGTCCACGGTGTACACCATCGAATGAACCTATTGTAGCCGCACAAGGTCTTTTGTCGTATTCTGTTATGTCTCTTATTATCTGCATAGTAATCATTCAAACATTCCCTCCCACGATGCGTTACGCTCAACAAGCACCGCATCAATGCCCAAAGCACGCGCTGCTGCACAATTCTCGGCCGAATCGTCAAAGAAAAGACAGTCGGCAGCAGCAACGCCTTCACTTTCAAGGAGAGATTGGAAAATCTCGGGCTCGGGCTTACGATGATGCATCAGATATGAGAGATACAATGCATCGAAGCACTCTGCCGGCAACTTGCCACAAGCCTCCACGAACAGTTGCTCTATCCGTGGCCAATGGCCGTTGTTGGTATTGCTGAGCATGACGACACGATAACCCACCTCGCGCAGCTCTTTCAGACGCTGCAGTTTCTTTGCAGGGACATTGCCAAGCATAAGATTCCACACGCGTCGTACCTCATCATCGAGCCTTGCACCCATCTTTTCACTCACAGCTGTGGGGATAAAGGATTTTATGTAGCTGAACATCCCGTTGTCTGTTATGTCGCCACGGTCATACTCCATCATCTTTGAGTTCATCAGGCAACCCTGCTCGTTGAGCATAGCCTCGGGCACACCAAGCGAAAGCATCGCAAGGAATGTGCGGTCCACAAACAGGTCAATGACCACACCACCCAAATCAAATATCAGAACTTTTTTACCTGTCAACATAGGCAGAATATATTTCAACGTACATTCAGTAATTATCGCAAATTTACATAAAAAATGCCTTATACCGCAAATTTTGTCTATATTTGAGCTAAACCTCGAATATACTTTCGCTTGCGGTAATAAATATTCAAACAAACTTGATATTTTCCGCCCGCATATTAGTACATTTGGGCCAAACTCAGAATACAGTAACAGGCAAATCGGGTGCAAGCCCACCCTTTTGAGTTTTTAACATAAATTAACCAATGGGGGGGGATTCCACGAATTGTACTACATTTGCCGGCAAACAAAGAACAAAACACAAGAAAAAATGGATTTACTGAAGATTGAAAACATCACAAAAAGATATTCGGGGCACACAGCCCTCGACAATGTCTCGTTGTCAATTCCCGAAGGCTCCATCTACGGCTTGCTTGGGCCCAATGGTGCAGGAAAGACAACGCTGTTGCGCATCATCAACCGCATAATAATGCCCGATGCCGGCCGCGTGCTGCTTGACGGCAAGGAGATAACAGCCGATGATGTATGCCACATAGGATACATGCCCGAGGAGCGCGGCCTCTACAAGAAGATGAAGCTTGGCGAGCAGGCTGTGTTCTTTGCCCGCATCAAGGGACTCTCGCACAAGGAGGCCACCCAAAAGGCAAAGATGTGGTTCGAGAAGTTCGGCATCGAGGATTGGTGGAACAAGAAGGTGGGCGACCTTTCAAAGGGTATGGCGCAGAAGGTACAGTTTATTGTCAACGTCCTTCACGAACCCAAGCTGCTCATCTTTGACGAGCCCTTCTCGGGTTTCGACCCCATAAATGCCAACCTTTTGAAGGAGGAGATCCTTGCCCTGCGCGACAAGGGTGCGACCATCATCTTCTCGACACACAACATGTCATCGGTCGAGGAGGTGTGTGACCACATCACGCTCATCGACAAGTCACGCAACATCCTCTCGGGCAACGTCGAGAAGATACGCCACAGCCACGGCACCAACATCTTTGAGATAAGCTACCGCGGCGACGGCCAGAAGCTGACCGACACTGTAGCAGGACAATGCACCGTCATGGAGATGGCAACATCTTCAATAGGCATCAACAAGGCAAAGATACATATTGCCAACGACAGCGACGTGCGCAACGTAATAGCAGCACTTAATGAGAACGTGGAACTGCGCTCGTTCAGCGAGGTAATACCCACCATGAATGACATATTCATACGTGCGGTAGAATGTAATGTGTAACAGTAAAAGAGTACAAAGATGAAAAACAAGATAGGAATTATCATAGGCCGCGAGTTCAAGGAACGCGTACACAAGAAGTCGTTCATCCTCACCACCCTGCTCACCCCAATACTGATGATGGTGCTCATGTTTGCCCCAATGCTCATTTCGGAGTATTCCGACGAAAGCACAAAGAGCATTGCCGTAGTCGATGACAGCGGCATAATCGCACAGCATCTGATCAACAGCGGCGAGATTGTTTTTGAACAGACACCGCTGCCGTTGGAGATTGCCCGCACCGAATACGATGACTACTACGCGATATTGCACATCGGACGCGACGTTGTCAGCAACCCCACCGATGCCTACCTGTACACCAACGGAACAGCAGCCATGGGAACAGAGCACAACATATCGTCACAGCTCACCATGGCCGTACAGAAGGAGAAGATGAAGATCTACAATGTGGAGCAGCAGGTAATGCATGAGCTCAACACACGCGTAGTACCCCAGTCATTGAAGAATGTCGCTGAACATGAAGATGCAGGAGGCTCATCTACCATGGTAGCATCAGTACTCGCATATGTACTCAGTTTCATCCTCTACATGTTCCTCATCCTCTACGGAGTGATGGTAATGCAATCGGTCATCGAGGAGAAGAATAACCGCGTGCTCGAGGTGCTGGTATCAACAGTGCGTCCATTCGACATGATGATGGGAAAGATTCTTGGAGTAGCAAGCGTAGCCCTGTTGCAGATAACCATTTGGATAATATTCATTGCAGGAATGGCATGCTTTGTGCTCCCACACATCTTACCCGACAATGTCCTCGCAGCCATGGAACTTCTCAAGCAAGGCGTTCCTGCATCGGCTGTTGATGCAGGCGGCAACATGGGACTGTTGCAGGGAATCCTCATGCTCAGCAACATCAAGTACATTGGCAGCATCATCATCTGGCTGCTGCTGTTCGTGTTCGGTGGCTTCCTGCTCTATGCAGCAATGTTCGCCGCTGTAGGCTCGGCTGTTGACAGCCCACAGGATGCCCAGCAGCTGCAGACACCAATCATGTTGCCAATCATCCTGGCACTGTTCGTGATGCTGACAGTCATCAACGATCCCACATCCGATGTCGCATTCTGGTTCTCAATGATACCATTGACATCGCCCATTGTAATGATGGCACGCATACCATACGAAATCCCAATGTGGGAGGTCTGCCTCTCGGCAGCACTGCTCTATGCCACATTCTTCATCGTTGTATGGGGCGCAGGCAAGATATACCGCGTGGGTATCCTCATGCACGGCAAAAAACCAACACTGAAGGACCTGCTCCGTTGGATGCGATACAAATGATACCATTGCACTACCCACAGCCCCTGTAAACCCCAACTGCCAAAGCGAGATGCAGTATAGCCACAACTTGCAGCGTATAACAATTTTTAATGCTAAAAATTTGCAATGTACAAGTTTTTGCCATACCTTTGCGCAGTATTTCAAATGAGGTACACGGGCTTTTAGCTCAGTTGGTTAGAGCAACAGACTCATAATCTGGAGGTCCTAGGTTCAAGCCCTAGATGGCCCACAAGCGGATAACAAAAGTTATCCGCTTTTTTATTTGTAGGGCTCTCACCTACGGTTATCTCCTTCGTTCTATTCGTTTGCACCGCCTGCGCCGACAGCAAACAACGAAGTCGATGGGTCTCTACGAGACACGTGTTGTTGAGGGCTTGCCCGAAAAAATCTCAAGCCCTAGATGGCCCACGAAGAACAAGAGAGGTTAAATATCTGATAATAAGATGTTTGACCTCTCTTCTTTTTATGTATTTTAGAGATTCGGGGAGTTTGGAGAGTACGAGGCTGATGCAAGAAATCTTTAAAAAACAGCCTAAATTCGGTGGTTTTACAGCCTTTTTACACGGTTTGTTTCCTAATTGTTTCCTAATTTTAACGCGTGTAAAATGTTGACAATCAATGCAGAAATCAAGAAGAACGAACAGCGTAGTGACAAAACTTACAATGTAAAACTGAGATTTACACTTAACAGAAGAATCAAAAGACTATACTGTTGTTTTTATCTCTATTTTCTCTGTTTACTGTTTATTTTCTGTTATATTGTTGATTATTACATATATAAGGCTTTGAAGGAGTACAAAATGGAGAGGGAAAAGTGGCGATACTCTGCGAAAACTGCATTTTTTTATCAACTTTCGCAGAGTATCTAGGCATTTTTTGAAAATAAGTTATATTTTTGCATTGGATAAATTTGATTCACATGGGACAGGTTATAGTTGGAAGGAAGACGGAAATAGCCCAGATAGAACAGTATTATAAGTCGGGCAAGGCGGAATTCATTGCGGTATATGGAAGAAGACGTGTAGGAAAGACATTCCTTATACGCCAGTATTTCAAAAACCGGTTTGCATTTGATATGACCGGTGTTATGGAGGGTAGCAA
>JAFZFO010000020.1 GCA_017555845.1 Bacteroidaceae bacterium
GGTGCGTAAAATGGCATTATTGCGTATTAGGACAAATTGCTATCATGTGATTTGGGGCGTATGTCCGGTGTTTGTACATATTTTTCGCATACTCTTTTCCCATGGTACCGTGCTCCATGCCGGCGTATATAATAAATGATAGGCCAAATTGCTTTGACCTATCATTCTTGTGGTAAATTTGATGTGATTTTTTACAACAACGGTTGTATTCTTATATACTCCTGTTCAAAGTTCGGGGTCAGGATGCCTGCGCCCATGGCATCGCTTATCTCCTGTGCACTCCAGAACCTGCCGCCGTCAAGCTCGTCGCTCGGGTGTACCTCGCCGTCGTACGTTGCGCTGTACACATATACCAGCTCCCTCTCGCGTTCGCTCTCAAAGATGTATCTTGTGAGGAATCTGGTCTGTAATCCCGTCAGCCCAAGCTCCTCGCGCACCTCGCGTCGCAGGGCATCTTCTATCTCCTCGCCGTAGTCTACATGTCCGCCCACGGCTGTGTCCCACTTGCCGGGCTGTATATCCTTCCACAGGGGGCGTTGCTGCAGGTATATGCGCCCCTGCGAATCGAACAGATGCAGGTGTACCACGGGGTGGAGAAGCTTGCTTCCGTTGTGGCATTCGCCGCGTGTAGCGCTGCCCGTCGTGTTGCCTTGTTCGTCCACAATGGGAAATATCTCTTTGCTGTTGTCCTGTTTCATATCATATATAAGGATGTAATCAGCAGCTCATTGCGCCGCAGCAGTTGATTACCTGGCCGCTCACGTATGCCGACATGTCACTGGCAAGGAACAGTGCCACGTTTGCAACGTCCTCGGGGCTGCCGGCGCGACGCAAGGGAATTGTCTTTGCCCACTCTGCACGCATCTCTTCTGAGATGGCGCTTGTCATGTCTGTCACAATGAATCCGGGAGCAATACAGTTTGCCCTGATGCCACGTGGACCCATCTCTTTGGCAATAGATTTTGCAAGTCCTATGAGACCGGCCTTTGATGCCGAGTAGTTGCACTGTCCGGCATTGCCGTTCTCGCCTACAACCGATGACATGTTGATGATGCTGCCACCGCGCTGCTTGGCCATGAACGGAACGACTGCGCGTGTGAAATTGAATGCCGATTTCAAGTTGGTGGTGATGACTGCATCCCACTGCTCCTCGGTCATGCGCAGTATGAGTCCGTCCTTTGTGATTCCGGCGTTGTTCACCAGTACGTCAATGCGGCCGAAATCGGCAACGATATCCTTGACTACAGTGTCGGTCATGGCGAAATCAGCGGCGTCGGCCGCATATCCTTTGCACTTTACGCCCAAAGCCTCAATCTCCTTGATGAGCTCCTCGGCGTTGCTGTTTATCTGACGGTATGTGAATGCTACGTTTGCGCCAGCCTCGGCGAACTTGACCGCAATGGCGCGGCCGATACCTCGTGTGGCTCCTGTTACAAGAGCTGTCTTTCCTTCAAGTAATTTCATAATTTCTATATTTGAGTAAAGCTCGGATATTTTCTGCACTCGCTGCGAAAAATATTAAGAAGCTGTTTAAATTTCTTTCAAAAATATTATTTACATTGTCCTCGAGAAGTGCTTGTCTTTTTATGCCCTTTTTTGCCTGTTTTTCCCTTTTTTCGCAGTTACATAGCCCGCTATGCGCCTTTGAAAAATAAAAAAACACTCTAAAAAAGTTCTATAAAAATTTCAAGTACATAAATTTAAACAACTTCTAACTAAACTTCATATTTCTCGCTCGTTTGTCACAATATTTGTATTATCTTCACGAAGATAATCGTTTGGTGACAAATAAATCCAATTTTTACCGATTTTTCGTAATAAAATTATTCTACTTAACATAACCGGCACCCATATTTATATAATCGGGTGCAAAAATACATTCTTATCATGACTGAAACGAAACGTGGAGTGAACATTGTATGGATTGATGTCCTTAGGGTGCTTGCATGCTTCCTTGTAGTATTTGCACATTGTACCGACCCGCATACTGCGCAGTTTGACAACAACTACCCGGTCTTTCTGCAAGGTTGTGCAATGGGTAGCCTTGTGCGCTGTTGCGTGCCACTCTTTGTCATGATGACGGGAGTGCTTGTTATTCCCAATGATATGAGAATGGGTGATTTCTACCGCAAGAGGGTAGGGCGTCTGGCTGTTCCATTGGTCTTCTGGTCATTGCTCACTCCGTTGCTCTACTTCGTGTATATCAACTATATCCACCGGTCGGGCAGCATGTCGCTTGACCTCACGTCGTTCAGCGCTGAGGCTACAATAAATAAACTATATACCTTCATCTTCAATTTCAACTATGATACCACACCGTTCTGGTATCTGTATATGCTCATAGGTCTATACCTCATAATGCCTCTCCTCAATGCATGGCTTAAGAGTGCCGAGCGCAAGGAGGTGAAGCTCTTTCTCAAGGTGTGGGGCGTGTCGCTTCTCCTACCAATGGCCAATATCGTGGCTCCGTTGCTCGGGTACACTGGTAACTATGGTAATATGGGCCTGTGGGGCGTGTGCGACTGGAACGCTTTCGGTACATTATACTATGTGTCGGGCTTCATCGGTTACGTGGTACTTGCGCACTATCTTGTACGCTATCCGCTGGAGTGGAGTCGGGGAAAGATCGCCGCTGTCGGCATTCCAATGTTCCTTGCTGGCTATGCAATTACATTCGGCGGTTTCCTCAAGATGCAGGAGTACTACCCGGGCAATTATGCCTATCTTGAGATCATGTGGCTCTTTACCGGCATCAATGTGTTCATGATGACATTCCCTGTATTCATCGCTGTGCAGAAGATAAAGTTCGCACCGTCAGCATTTGTCAGCTCGCTTGCCCGCCTTACCTTCGGCGTATACCTATGCCATTTCTTTGTGGTGCAGGTGATGTATGATGTCTATGCGACGTTGCTGCCCGGTATTCCGGCTGTGTGCAGGATGATGCTGATGGCTGTGTCTGCTTTCACGGTTTCGGCATTCATCGTGTGGGTTATATCAAGGATTCCTTTGTTGCGTAAAGTCATAGCTTGATA
>JAFZFO010000021.1 GCA_017555845.1 Bacteroidaceae bacterium
ATTTGAGACATCGGGCAAGATTACCGACATATACTTCAAGGAGGGTACACATGTAGAGAAGGGAACCCTGCTTGCAAAGGTCAACGACTCACAGTTGCAGGCACACCTGTCGCGCCTCGAGGCGCAGGTTCCGCTTGCCGAGGACCGCGTATATCGCCAGAGCGCACTGTTGCAGCGCGATGCTGTAAGTAAGGAAGCACTGGAGATTGTAAAGACCGAACTTGCCACACTCAATGCCGACATCGAGCAGGTAAAGGCACAGATCAAGATGACCGAGCTGCGCGCGCCATTCGACGGCATCATCGGTCTGCGCCAAGTGAGCGTGGGTGCATATGCATCGCCATCAACAATCATTGCCACACTCACATCCGTCACTCCAATCAAGATTGAGTTCTCCGTTTCGGAAAGATATGCAAAGGATGTAAAGAAAGGTACAAGCCTGACCTTCAATGTCGATGGTTACACCACCCCATTCGAGGCACAGGTATATGCTACCGAGTCAAGCCTTGACCCCGAGACACACAACCTTACCGTACGCGCCATCTATGACAATAGCGACCAGATGCTCATGCCAGGACAATACACCGGCATCAGACTCAAGCAGAAGGAGATTACCGACGCTATCTCTGTCCCTGCCGAGGCCATTGTCCCCGAGATGGGCAAGAACAAGGTATTCGTATACCGTGGCGGCAAGGCCGAGCCTGTAGATGTCATAACCGGCCTGCGCACCGATGCCGAGGTACAGGTAATCGAAGGTCTCGTGAGCGGCGACACCATCCTCACATCGGGTACATTGCAGCTGCGCAAGGGCTCTGCCGTAAAGATTGAAAGTTTTGAGTAAATCACGTTTAAGAGTCTGAATCTTATGAACATATCCGAACTGAGCATACGTCGCCCCGTTCTTGCAACGGTGCTTACAATCATAATTGTCATCTTCGGTTTCATCGGCTACAACACCTTGGGTGTACGCGAGTATCCGTCGGTTGACAACCCCATCATCTCGGTATCCTGCAGTTACGCCGGCGCCAATGCCGACGTAATCGAGAGCCAGATTACCGAGCCCCTTGAGCAGAATATCAACGGTATCCCCGGCATACGCTCCATTTCCAGCGTGAGCCAGCAGGGACAGAGCCGCATAACCGTGGAGTTCGAGTTGTCGGTCGACCTTGAGACCGCCGCCAATGACGTGCGTGACAAGGTATCACGCGCACAGCGTTTCCTTCCGCGCGACTGCGACCCGCCTACCGTGTCAAAGGCCGATGCCGATGCTACTCCAATCCTGATGATTGCCATACAGAGCGGCCACCGCTCATTGCTTGAACTCAGCGAGATAGCCGACCTCACCGTGAAGGAGCAGCTGCAGACCATCGCCGATGTCAGCAGCGTGCAGATTTGGGGAGAGAAGCGCTATTCAATGCGTCTGTGGCTCGACCCTACAAAACTTGCCGCACACGGTCTCACACCTGTTGATGTGAAGAACGCCATCACAAAGGAGAACGTAGAGCTCCCATCGGGCAGCATCGAGGGTAACACCGTCGAGCTCACACTGCGCACAATGGGCCAGATGCACACCGCCGATGAGTTCAACAACATCATCCTGAAAAAGAACGGCGGAAACATCATACGCATAAGCGACGTGGGCCGTGCCGAGCTTGGCCCTGCCGACATCAAGAGCTACATGAAGATGAACGGAGTGCCAATGGTAGGTGTCGCTGTCATTCCACAGCCGGGTGCCAACCACATTGAGATTGCCGATGCCGTATATACACGTATGGAGCAGATGAAGAAGGACCTGCCCGATGACGTAGAGTACACCTATGGTTTCGACAGCACCAAGTTCATCCGCGCATCAATCGATGAGGTAAAGAGCACCATCTACGAGGCATTCATCCTCGTTATCATCATCATCTTCCTTTTCCTCCGCGACTGGCGCGTGACGCTCGTTCCATGTATCGTAATCCCCGTATCACTCATCGGTGCATTCTTTGTAATGTACGTTGCCGGCTTCTCAATCAACGTGCTTACCATGCTTGCCATCGTATTGTCCGTGGGACTTGTGGTCGACGACGCCATTGTGATGACGGAGAACATCTACATACGCATCGAGCAGGGCATGAGACCACTCAAAGCCGGTATCGAGGGTTCAAAGGAAATTTTCTTCGCCGTCATATCTACAACCATCACACTGCTTGCCGTGTTCCTGCCCATCGTGTTCATGGAGGGTACCAGCGGCCGTCTGTTCCGTGAGTTCAGCTTTGTGGTTGCCGGTTCGGTGGTAATCTCATCGTTTGCAGCGCTCACATTCACACCAATGATCGCTACCAAGCTGCTCAAGCGCCGCAAAGAGCAGAAGTGGCTCTACCGCAAGACCGAGCCATTCTTTGCAGGCCTCAACGACATATATTACAAGTCATTGAATGCATTCCTCAAGGTACGTTGGGTTGCAATACCTGTATTGCTCATAATGTTCGTGCTCATCGGATACCTGTGGAACAAGATACCAGCCGAGATGGCACCAATGGAGGACCGTTCGCAGATTACCATCAACACCCGAGGTGCCGAAGGTGTCAGCTACGAGTACATGCGCGACTACACCGAGGACATCACAATGTTGGTTGACTCCATTGTCCCCGATGCCGTATCAGTGACATCACGTGTATCAAGCGGTAGCGGTAACATCAGAATTACCTTGAAGGACATTGCCGACCGTGACTATACCCAGATGGAGGTTGCCGAAAAGCTCACAGCAGCCATCGGCAGCAAGACAAAGGCAAGAGCGTTCGTACAACAGCAGTCATCGTTCGGTGGCCGCCGCGGCAGCATGCCAATCCAGTATGTTATCCAGGCCACAAGCTCCGACAAGCTCAAGGAGGTACTCCCCGTATTCCTGCAGCGCGTTCACGAGAACCCCGTGTTCAAGATGGCCGATGCCGATCTCAAGTTCAACAGCCCCGAGACACGCGTGAACATCAACCGCGACAAGGCCGGCATGCTCGGCGCAAGCGTACGCGATGTTGCCGAGACACTGCAGTATGGTCTCAGCGGCCAGCGCATGGGCTATTTCTACATGAACGGCAAGCAGTACGAGATCATCGGACAGATCAACCGCCAGCAGCGCAACACCCCATCGAGTGTAAAGTCAATCTACATACGTTGCAGCAACGGCCAGATGATACAGCTCGACAACTTTGTGGAGTTCATTGAGTCAACAGCACCTCCAAAGCTCTACCACTACAACCGTTTCCTTTCGGCCACCATATCGGCCGGACTTGCCGAGGGCAAGACAATCGGCGACGGACTTGCCGAGATGGACAAGATTGCCGAGGAGGTTCTTGACGACACATTCCGCACAGCGCTCAGCGGCGACTCGAAGGAGTTCCGCGAGAGTTCATCGAGCCTCATGTTCGCCTTCATCCTTGCCCTGGTGCTCATCTATCTTATCCTTGCAGCCCAGTTCGAGAGTTTCAAGGATCCGTTCATCATCATGCTCACAGTACCCCTTGCCATTGCCGGCGCACTCATCTTCATGAACTACAGGGACATTACCATGAACGTGTTCAGCCAGATCGGTATCATCATGCTCATCGGCCTCGTTGCCAAGAACGGTATCCTCATCGTTGAGTTCGCCAACCAGAAACAGCAGGCCGGCGAGAGCAAGATGGAAGCCATCAAGAACGCATCACTGCAGCGTCTGCGCCCCATCCTCATGACCAGCCTTTCGACAATGCTCGGTCTCTTCCCACTGATGTTCGCCGGCGGAGAGGGTGCCAACCAGCGCATTGCCATGGGTACAGCCGTAGTGGGCGGTATGCTTGTATCTACAATACTCACAATGTATATTGTCCCTGCTGTCTACAGCTACATTTCAACAGAGCAAAAGGATAATTTAGAGAAGGATAACAGATGAAAAAGACCATATTGACCATATTCGCCCTTGCAACCATTGTCCTTGGCGGCAATGCACAGACATACACCTTGAGCCAATGCCTCAAGAAGGGCCTGGAGAACAACTACTCATTGCGCATCACACGCAACCAGGAGGAAGTTGCCCACAACAATGCCACACTTGCCAATGCAGGCTACCTGCCTACCATTGACCTTGGTGCAGGTTACAACGGTTCATTGAACGGCAATGACACAAAGGTACGTGCAACAGGCGAGACAGAGCAGTCACGCAGCAATTTCGACAATAACATCAGCGCCGGCGTGGATGTCAACTGGACAATCTTCAACGGTTTCAAGACAAAGACCACATACCGGCAGCTCCAGGAGATGGAGAAGATGGGCGAGACCCAGACACGCCTTGCCATTGAAGATTTCATTGCCGGACTCGCTGCCGAATACTACAATTTCCTCCAGCAGCGTCTGCGTCTCAACAACTATTATAACGCAGTATTGTTGTCAAAGGAGCGCCTGCGCATTGTCGAGGAGCGCTACAACATAGGTAGCTTCTCACGCCTCGACTACCAGCAGGCAAAGGTCGATTTCAACGCCGACAGCGCCCAGTACATCAAGCAACAGGAGGTGGTCATCACATCACGCATCGCGCTCAACGAGATGATGGCCATTGACCAGGTATACACCCCTATCACAACCGTTGAGACAAACATTGAGGTAGACACCACACTGAACTTCGTACACCTGTGGGACATGATGCTTGAAAACAATGCCGAGCTGATGCTTGCCGACCACAACAAAGCCATCACCAACCTCGACTACAAGAAGGTCCTGTCGCGCAACTATCCATACCTTAAGTTGAATGCCGGATATGACTACTCCTTCAACAGCTACAATAAGGGAGCATACATACACCGCAGCGGTTGGGGTGGAAACGCATCACTGACACTTGGAATAAACTTGTGGGACGGCAACCGCCGACGCGAGAAACGCAATGCACAGATTGCCATAGAGAACGGCAAGCTGCAGCGCGAGAAACTCGTACTCTCACTCAAGGCCGACCTGGGCAACATGTGGCAGGCATACGAGAACAACCTGCAGTTGCTTAACCTTGAAAAGCTCAACGTCATCACAGCACGTGAGAACCATGATATTGCCAAGGAGCGTTATATGCTCGGCGACCTCTCGGGTATAGAGATGCGCGAAGCACAGCAGAGCCTTCTCCAGGCCGAGGAGCGACTGCTTTCGGTAGAGTATGACACCAAGATCTGCGAGATCTCGCTCCTGCTCATCAGCGGCGAGATAGGCAACTACCTCGAATGACAACAAAACAGCGGCAAAGCATCGTATAAAAGAACATTTTTTGTACCTTTGCGCGCCAAAACAAGAAAGTAAAGAAATCACAACAGGAAAAAATGAAGAAAATACTGCTGACACTATTCCTCATTGCCCCATTGAGCCTTTTGGCACAGGTATCGGGCACCATACAGGGTATAATCATTGAAGACGAGACAAACGATCCGCTGCCATTCGTGACCGTAGCCCTCACTCCCGAGGGCAGCAACGCCCCCACTGCAGGCTGCAGCACAGGCGAAGAGGGAACATTCCGTCTCAACAATGTCAAGGCCGGCAAATATACCATTACAATATCGTTTGTGGGCTACCTCGATGAGAGCCGTAACATCAGCATCACATCAGGCAAGAGCAACATCAACCTGGGCACAATACGTCTCAAGAGCGACCGCAAGCTCCTGAAGGAGGTTGTCGTGACCGAGCAGCGCTCACAGATGAGCTTTGAAATCGACAAGCGAGTGTTTACCGTGGACCAGAGCCTTGCCACAACAGGCGGTTCGGCAAGCGACGTCTTGGCCGAGATTCCATCGGTTGAGGTTGACAACGAAGGTACTGTATCACTGCGCGGCAGCGAGAGCGTCACAGTGTGGATCAACGGTAAGGCAAGCGGACTCACAAGCGACAACCAGGGCGACATCCTGCAGCAGCTGCCAGCCGGTTCAATCGAGAAGATCGAGGTCATCACCAACCCATCGGCCAAGCACTCACCCGAGGGTACAGCCGGCATCATCAACATTGTCCTCAAGCGCGACCGCAAGGCCGGATATTATGGTAGCGTACAGGGCGGTATGGACTCAAGATTGGGTTACAATGCCGGTGGCAACATCAACTACAGCAGCGGCAAGCTCGATGCATATGCAGGCCTCAACTACCGCAACATGCGATTCGAGAACGAGGGCATTACCGACACAAAATACTTTGGTTCAAACCAGTACCAGAAACAGACAAACATCGGCAGCCACAACCCCAACAACATATTCGGCCGTGCAGGCTTAACATGGCGTTTTACACAGAAGGATGAGCTCTATGCGAATGTAATGGGTATGTTCGGTGGCGGCAGACACAACAACGAGATCTCTGCTATCAGCGGCCCCATTGGCAGCGACGGCACATACGCCGACCCCACACAGCGCATGACCCGCACCACCACACAGCAGGGCAAGCCAACAATGTACAATGTCGAGCTTGGCTACACCCACCGTTGGAGCGACACACACTTCATCGACTTCTCTGTGGGCCACCACCAGTGGCAGCAGCAGCGCAACTCCATCTATCGTCAGACAACGGAGATTATTGGCATTGACACTATAAGTTCATACCAGTTCCAGGATGGACTCAACAAGAGCAAGAGCACCGAGATCAAGCTCGACTATGAGTACAAGATAAACGACAACCACCGCATCGAGGCCGGTTATAAGGGTGACCTATCGGACGACAACAGTCCTGTCATCACATACACCGACGAGGAACACACACAGCTCGATGAGAAACAGTACAACCAGTTCCGCTACAAGCAGAACATACAGGCACTGTATACCACCTACTCGGGCCGCATCGGCAAGTTCGGTTACCAGCTTGGTCTGCGTGGAGAGTACTGGAATGTAAAGACACAGTCTTACGGTTATGAGCAGGAGCAGAGCGGCAACATCCCGGGCTACACATCAAGCAACTTCTTCAAGCTGTTCCCCAGCGCATTCCTGAGCTATGAGATAACCAAGGGCCAGGAGATCCAGGCCAACTACACACGCCGTCTGCGCCGTCCATGGGGTGGACAGCTCAACAATTTCGAGAACATCAGCGACTCTACGAACATCTCGTTCGGTAACCCGGGCCTGACACCTGAATACTCTAATGCCTACGAGCTCAACTACCTCAAGAACTGGGATAACCACACCCTCTCACTCTCGGGTTACTACCGCACTACCGAGGATGTCATTGAGCGCATCAGCTACAGCAGCGGCGTCGGCAGAGTCATCTACACCACATTCGAGAATGTGGCAAAGACACAGTCGGCCGGTCTGGAGATCGTGAGCAAGAACAGACTGTTCAAGGTTCTCGACCTTACCACAACAGTGAACCTTTTCTATTATAAGCTCGATGCATTCGAGTACATCATCAACGGACAGACCATCACAGGCGATGCCGATGAAAACTTCTCATGGAATGCACGAATGACAGCCAATGTCATGCTCCCATGGAGTATCTCACTGCAGGCAACAGGACGTTACGACGCAAAGCGCATTGTTGCACAGGGTTACCGCGAGCCAAGCTACTCGCTCGACCTCGGCCTGCGCAAGATGTTCGACCAGCACTGGAGCATCAGCGTCAATGCACGCGATATCCTTGACTCACGCGGACGTCACACCGTGACAATCAATGACACCTTCTACCGTTACTCGGAGAACTCACACGGTGGCCGCACATTCGGTTTCACACTCACATACAGCTTCGGTAACATGAAGGCCAAGAGACCCGACCGCAAGCAGATGCAGGAGATGCCAAGCAGCGGATACGATGACATGGGCGGAATGGGAGATATGTAATATCAGATAAAAACACCTTATGACAAATGGCAGGAACAGACAGTTTCTGCCATTTGTTGTTTTTTGTTGAGAAAAAATTTCCTCATTTCACAAATGTTTGCGAAATTTGGCCACAAAGTAAAGAACCTTTAAAAAGACCATAACATGGCAAACACAGGAAAGACCAAGAAAGTCGACCAGATTGTAGTACGTTTCTCGGGTGACTCGGGCGACGGCATGCAGCTGGCCGGTAACATTTTCTCTACTATTTCAGCCACTGTCGGTAATGACATCTGTACATTCCCCGACTACCCTGCCGACATACGTGCCCCACAAGGAGTGCTTACCGGCGTATCGGGATTCCAGGTGCACATTGGTGCCGACAAGGTACTCACCCCCGGTGACGAGTGCGACATCCTTGTTGCAATGAACCCTGCCGCACTCAAGACACAGTACAAACACTGCAAGCCCACAGGTGCAATAATCATAGACATTGACTCATTCACCGAGAAAGACCTTGCAAAGGCCGAGTTCAAGACCGGCGACCCCATTGCCGAGCTTGGCATCACCTGCGAGGTTGTACCATGCCCCATAACATCGCTGTGCCAGGCAACACTTGCCGACAGCGGCATGGACAACAAGAGCATCCTTCGTTGCAAGAACATGCTCGCGCTGGGTTTGGTATGCTGGATATATGACCGCGACCTTGAGCTTGCCGAGAACATGCTACGTGCAAAGTTCAAGAAAAAACCGGAAATTGCCGAGGCGAACATCAAGGTACTGCGTGCCGGATATGACATGGGACACAACACCCACACATCCATCTCGCACACATATAGCGTTGAGAGCGACCGCGAGAAGAAAAGAGGCCGCTACATGGACATCAACGGCAACAAAGCCACAGCTTACGGACTCATCGCCGCTGCCGAGAAGGCAGGCATGCAGCTGTTCCTTGGCTCATACCCCATCACACCCGCTACCGACATCCTTCACGAGCTTGCAAAGCACAAGTCAATGGGTGTCATCACAATGCAGGCCGAGGATGAGATTGCCGGCTGTGCATCGGCCGTGGGTGCAGCCTATGCAGGAGCACTTGCCTGCACATCGACATCGGGCCCCGGCATCTGTCTCAAGAGCGAGGCCATCAACCTTGCCGTCATTACCGAACTGCCACTTGTCATCATTGACGTACAGCGCGGTGGTCCATCAACCGGTCTCCCCACAAAGAGCGAGCAGACCGACCTTTTGCAGGCACTCTATGGCCGCAACGGCGAAAGCCCAATACCCGTAATTGCAGCAAAATCACCTACCGACTGTTTCGATGCGGCATACAACGCCTGCAAGATTGCCGTTGAGCGCATGACACCTGTCATCCTGCTCACCGACGCATTCATTGCCAATGGCTCGGCGGCATGGAAATTGCCCGACATAAGCCAATACCCTGCCATTGTTCCACCTTATGTAAATGAGGATATCAAGGAGGGTTGGAGTCCATACAAGCGCAACCCCGAAACCGATGTACGCTATTGGGCAGTACCCGGCACACCGGGCTTCACACACCGCATCGGCGGCCTCGAAAAGAGCGCAGCCACAGGTGCCATCAGCAACGACCCTGCCAACCACCACAATATGGTGGAGACACGCGCCCGCAAGGTTGCGAAAATTGCCGAGAGCCTACCGCCATTGCAGGTTGAGGGCTGCGAGGATGCCGACCTTCTCATCGTGGGCTTCGGTGGCACATACGGCCACTTGTGCGAGGCCATGCAGCAGATGAATGCCGAGGGCAAGAAAGTTGCCTTGGCGCACTTCAGCTACATCAACCCATTGCCGGCAAATACCGCCGACGTACTGCGCCGCTACAAGAACATAGTTGTTGCCGAGCAGAACATGGGACAGTTCGCAGGCTACTTGCGCACAAGAATCAACGGCATCGAGCTGCATCAGTACAACGAGGTCAAGGGACAGCCATTCGTGGTTGCCGACCTTGTAAAGGAATTCACAAAAATAATGGAGAAGTAAGACTATGAGCGACTATACAGCACAAGACTATAAGTTCGGACAGCCACGTTGGTGTCCGGGTTGCGGCGACCACTCATTCTTGGGTGCACTGCACAAGGCTATGGGCGAATTGGGCGTTGCCCCACACGACATTGCAGTAATTTCGGGTATCGGCTGTTCATCTCGCCTGCCCTATTATATGAACACCTACGGTTTCCACACCATCCACGGCCGTTCGGCAGCCATTGCCACCGGTGCAAAGGTTGCCAACCCCAACCTTACCGTATGGCAGATTTCGGGCGACGGCGACGGCCTTGCCATTGGTGGTAACCACTTCATACACGCGGTACGACGCAACATCGACCTCAATATGATACTGCTCAACAACCGCATCTATGGTTTGACAAAAGGACAGTATTCTCCGACATCGGTACGTGGTTTCGTGAGCAAATCATCGCCCTACGGCACCGTGGAGGATCCATTCCGCCCCGCCGAGTTGTGTTTTGGAGCACGCGGCAACTTCTTCGCACGCTGCGTTGCCACCGACATGCAGGCAGCGGTGGGATGCCTCAAGGCCGCAGCACAGCACAAGGGAGCATCGGTTGTCGAGGTGTTGCAGAACTGCGTCATCTTCAACAACGGCACACACGAGAGTGTCTACACCAAGGAGGGACGTGCAAAGAACGCCATCTACCTTGAGCATGGCAAACCGATGGTCTTTGGCGAGAACAGGGAGTTCGGACTCATGCAGGAGGGCTTTGGTCTCAAGGTGGTAAGGATTGGCGAGAACGGCATTACCGAGAACGACCTTCTTGTCCACGATGCGCACTGCAAGGACACCACCCTGCACCTGAAACTGGCATTGATGGAAGGCCCCGACTTCCCCATCGCATTAGGAGTAATCAGGGATGTGGAAGCAATGACCTACAACGACGCCGTCCACGCCCAGATAGAGGAGGTCAAGGCGGCAAAACCATACCACACGTTCAATGAACTTCTGGAGACAAACGAGACATGGGAGATCAAATAATCCTTATAGAAAACAGCCCGGATTCGGGCTGTTTTTGTTATTAAAAAATGCCCCCTCGTCCATTTTTACAGACAAAAATTTTTTTTCACTTTTATTCATACAAAATCCCGTCAAATGTTTCACAACATAAAATATTTGTATATTTTTGAAGGTGCTTAAATGGCTTACTGTCATTTTTTTGTGACAAAATGTAACTGAAATTTACAAAAAAAGACCAATTTATAACTCCGGAGAAGCAGAAGCGCAATGCGCGATGCATTAATTCTCCAAAAAAATTACAATATGAAACTACTTAAAATTGTTGGAAGGTCGCTTTTTGCGGCAACATTCCTGGGAATGGCGCTGACTTTCGTTCCTACTGAAGGTTGGGCAAAGGCTGCAACAATGCAGCAGAAGGACGGTACTGTCAAAGGAACCGTAGTTGATGAATATGGTGAGCCAATGTTCGGCGCCGTAGCCTTCGTGGTCGGTACCACCAATTCATCGCCAATTGATTTCGACGGCAATTTCGAATTGCGCAACGTTGAAAAGGGAGCGGCAATCCGCGTAACTCTCATGGGTTACAAGTGTGACGACCAGATCTGGAAGGGCGGTACACTCAACTTCGTGATGAAGGAAGAGTCTACAGCACTTGACGAGGTCGTAGTTACAGCGATGGGTATCATGCGTAAGGAGAAATCACTTACCTATGCTACACAGCTCATCAAGGCCGACGAGCTTTTGAAGGCTCCTGATGCAAACATCGCAAACTCACTCGAAGGTAAGATTTCGGGTATTACCATTACTCCAAATGCCGGTGGTGCCGGTGGTGCGTCAAAGATTACACTCCGTGGTAACAAGTCAATTATGGGTGAGAACTCACCTCTTATCGTTGTCGACGGTGTGCCAATGACAAACAGCATCCGTGGCCAGGCAGGTGTTGACGCTCTCAAGGGCGAAGGCTCAATCTCTGAGGGTAGCGACCCGCTTTCAATGATCAACCCCGATGATATCGAGTCAATGAACGTGCTCAAGGGTGCCAACGCTGCAGCCCTCTACGGTTCACGTGCTGCCAACGGTGTTGTCATGATTACCACAAAGAAGGGTAAGGAGGGTAAGATGGAGGTAACATTCACATCTAACACAACCTTTGAGACTCCATTGTTGACACCAGAGCTCCAGAACACCTATGGTGGTGCAAAGTACGGTAAGAAGACCGGTAACTTCCAGAGAATGACTATCGGTAGCTGGGGCAGCAAGCTCCAGGGCGGCGACCCATATGTAATTATGGTAAAGAACGAGGAGAAATACTATGAGAAGGGCGAGCGTGAGCTCCACTTGCGTGGTGTTGCAACCGATGACATCGCCGATTTCTACTCTACCGGTGTTACAACAAACAACTCAATCGGTGTATCAGGTGGTACAGAGAAGATCCAGACATACATCTCTTACTCTAACTCATACTCACAGGGTATGATCGAGACCAACAAGTACAACCGTAACACATTCGCGTTCCGTCAGAGCTACAAGTTGTGGGACCGTTTGACTTTGAATGCAAGTGTAAACTACATGCAGACAGAGACAAAGAACCGCGTAAGTGGTGGTCGTGTATTCAACCCAATCTATGACCTCTACACTTCAAGCCGTGACATCGACCTGAACTACTATAAGGAGAACTACCAGATCGCCAACGGTCAGTGGAAGAGCTCTAACAGCACCGATTCATATTGGGAGCAGAATGCCGATGGTCAGTACACTAAGGTAACAGGACAGTATGCATTGCTCACAGGCGACATGCAGAACTGGGCACAGCAGGCTACAAAGAGCAACAACCCATTCTGGTTGCTCAACAAGAACTTCTCTTCATCTACTGAGGACCGTTTCTACGCAAGTTTCCAGGGTAACCTCCAGATCATCGACGGTTTGAACTTGCAGGCACGTGTTTCTCTCGACCACAGCAAGTACAACGACGAGGGTGGCCGTTATGCAACAACAATGTCTATCGAGAACATGGAGCGCTATGGTGTATACTGGTTGAACAACAGCCGCACAAACGAAATCTACACCGACTACCTCCTTTCTTATAATAAGGACTTCGCTGATGACTGGTCAGTTTCTGCATCTGCAGGTTATGTAGGCCACACAGTAAAGAGCATCAACCAGAACTACTATGACGGTAGCACTACACTCATCACATCGGCAGTACGCAAGGATGGTGTGACTGTAGGTATCCCAACAGACGTGAACATCTTCTACCCATTGGGTACAATCGATGGCAGAACAAACTCTAAGTCAACATCAAGTAACTGGGACCAGGCAGCTCTTGCAACAGCTCAGGTAGGTTGGAAGGAGATGATCTACGTTGATGCATCATACCGTCAGGACTGGTACCGCCCATTCCGTCAGTTCTCTTACCTTGGTACAAAGGAGAGCTACGGTTACTTCGGTTTCGGTGCCAACGCAGTGTTGAGCGAGCTCTTCAAGATGCCAGAGTGGCTCAACTATGCAAAGTACCGTTTGAGCTACTCTGAGGTAGGTAACTCAATCCCTAACATCGTGTTCAACTCAACTTACATGAACCTTGTGACCGGTGCCATCGCAACAAACGGTTACGCATCGTTCAAGCCGGTTCCTGAGAAGACAAAGTCATTCGAGACAGGTCTCGAGACACAGATGTTGGATGACTGCCTGAACTTGGACATTACATACTATAACTCTGCAATGCACAACTCATACCTTACAGCGTCACTCCTCAGCGGTAAGACACTTCCTGTAAACAGCGGTATCATCCGCAACCAGGGTACTGAGATCACTGTAGGTTATGACTGGGCCATCACACACAACCTCCGTTGGAAGACAAACGTGAACTTCTCTTACAACCACAACAAGATCGAGGAGATTTACGAGGATCCAAAGACAGGCGAGAGCGCTATCCTCAAGGATGAGATCGGTGAGGGTGCAGTACAGATCCGCTACGAGAAGGGTGGCAAGTATGGCGACATGTACATCAAAGACCTTGTACGCTACAGCGAGGATGTATATGAGAACGACGTTCTCGTGAACAAGAAGGGCGATATCAAGCTCACAATGTCAGGCACAGTACAGGAGAGCCAGACCTTCAACAAGTACATCGGTAACATGAGCTCTGACTACCAGCTCTCTTGGTCAAACACATTCAACTATAAGGACTTCTCACTCTACTTCCTTGTTAACGGCCGTATCGGCGGTAAGGTAGTATCACTCACAGAGCGTTACCTTGACCGTATGGGTAACTCAAAGCGCACAGGCGATGCACGTGAGTATGCCGAGAACTGGATCAACCCGGAGACAGGCAAGCAGGGTCTTTACATCAAGAACGGTAAGTTGGTTTCTAAAGAGGACGGCGGTAGCGAGCACGCAATGTTCATCAATGAGGGTCGCGACCTTGTATCAGTAAAGAGCTACTACGAGAACGCATCAATGGACAACTACGTATACGATGCAACAAACTTCCGCTTGCGCGAGTTGTCACTCGGTTACACATTCCGCAACCTCTTCGGCAACTACAAGAACCTCAACATCTCATTTGTATGCCGCAACTTGTTCTTCATCTACAGAGCAGCTCCAGTTGACCCGGATATCTCATTGGCAACAGGTAACGGTGCAGGTGCATTTGACATGTTCAACACTCCATCAGCAAGATCGTTCGGTTTCAACTTGAAGGTGAACCTCTAATAATTGATGAATTTATCAACATATTAATAAGTAAAGTAATATGAAAAAACATATAATACTTGCAGGCTCGCTCATTGCAGCCGCAATATCTTTCCAGTCTTGCCTTGATTTTGACAATCCGGGCGATGAGTTGGGTCTCGGCTCAATTCAGCTGACACCAGAGAACGGCAACGACACAGTACCCGAGGGTGGCGGCGAAGCCAATGACTTCAACACAATTGTAAGCATGGAGACAAGAGCCGACAAGCTCGACTACCAGAGAGAGATTACAATGGATGAGGCAGGAGAGGCAATGGGTGCACTCCAGATTCAGTTTGCCCAGGCAAAGGGTGGACGTTATGCCATGCGTGGAGGTAAGGAGGCAAATATGCCGGCTTCACACGCTTACCAGCGCCAGTACTCATTCGGCCCTGACTTGTACTCAGGTTACTTCACCGTGCCTCACTATGACTTCATGTACGGTAAGCACACATCAAGCTATGACCTCTCGGCCGACTTCAACGGCGATGCTTTGGGCAGCTACACAATGGCAAAGAACGCAATCATCCCATTGCTCCACACCGAGCAGATCAACAATCTCCCCGAGATCAAGGCCATCAACCTGTTGTTCTACTGTATCGCGGCACAGGAGCAGGCTGACCTTGCAGGTCCTTACACATATTTCGAGGACAAGCAGAACCTTGAGGACCCACGCGTTTACAACAACGTACGCAGCATCTACTATGCTATCGTAAAGGACCTTGAGAACATCGTTGCCTGCCTGCAGTACTATGAGAACAACCGTTCTCCAGAGTATAAGGAGTTGATTGGCGCCATATTGGCACAGTTCCACGATACAAACCCAAAATTCTACCTCGAGGGTGATATGGGCTTCAGCACATACATCAAGCTCGCAAACTCATTGAAGCTCCGTATGGCTATGCACATTGTAAAGGTTGAGCCAGCGACAGCAAAGAAGTGGGCCGAGTCTGCAGTTGACCCTGCAAACGGCGGTGTAATCGAGAGCGAATGGGAGCAGCAGGGTCTCTACCCAATGTTCCTTGGCTTTGGCCACCCACTCATTGACATCATGAACAGCTGGGGTGACCTTGTCCTCTCGGCATCACTCGAGACATTGATGATGAGCTTGAACCACCCATACTCAAAGGCGGGTTATGTGTTCAACAACAATAACAACGATATCTTCAACGAGGAAGAGGAGGAGACTCTCCTAGCCGGTACAAGAATCTGCGGTCTGCGCTCTGGTACAATGGTAGGTACAGGCCAGGACTACTCAGTCAACCAGCTCCAGGCATTCTCAAAGATCAACACCGAGAGCTGGGGTATGGCAATGCCTCCACTCTACTTCATCAAGTGGGCCGAGGTTGACTTCCTCCGCGCCGAGGGTGCTCTCCGTGGCTGGAACATGGGTGGCGATGCACAGTTCTTCTATGAGCGTGGTATCCGCAACGGTTACCTTGACTGCCCAATGGTCGTTGACGGATTGCCATACAAGACACTTGTTGAGGATTACATGCAGCAGGAGACTGCTACCGAGTACTGGAATGTTGACCCGACAGGCGAAAGCGAGGCATGGGAGTCACCAACCAAGATTGGCGTGAAGTGGAACGAGGCCGACAGTAGAGAGATTAAGCTTGAGAAGATTATCACACAGAAGTACTTGGCACTCTTCCCACTCTCAACAGAGGCATGGACTGAGTTGCGCCGTACAGGCTACCCACAGTTGTTCCCGGTACTTAACCCTGATGATGGCGACGGCAGCTTGCAGTATGGCGACATCATCCGCCGTATCCCATGGGTTCCAACAGACCCACGTATCCAGGGTATCGTAAGCCAGTATGCACTTCCTGCACTTGGCGGCGAGGACCAGCAGGGTACACGCCTGTGGTGGGACGTTGAGGGAGGCAACTTCTAATGCATTAAATCCCATAGATAGAAAGTGGTGTTCCATTAATGGAGCACCACTTTTTTGTATTGTGTTATTTTTATTAAAAACATCATTTTTTATGGGCAAATTGTTTGTCGTTAACGAGAATATAGTTACTTTCGCTTGAGCGAATTGTGTATTGCACGATAGACAATTGGCATATTGTAAAGCGATATTTCGGTTTAATTGAAATATGACAAAACAGAAGGATTTTATTATTTTTTTTAACTAACCTAATTCATTATTTTATGAAAAAACGTTACTTCGCAGGATTGGCGTTGGCACTCGCTTTCTTGGGTGTTCCAGCAACAACAAGCGCTCAGACCATGTCTGAGACAGCAACACATGAAATCTATGATTTCTCCGGTTTTGACGTTCAGAAGATGCTTGACCTGTTCTATGCAGCAGACCAGAAAGGACGTAAGTACCCAACAATGGAGGAGTTTGAGGCTGCCGGCATCCAGGCTTCGGACATCGCTTTCGTTCGTTCACACGTAAGAAAGGCTGAGATTCTTGACCGCGCTGACCGTCTCCGCCCCGAGACTTATGAGAAGCGTAACCTTTTCTTGAACCTTCCAATGGACGTGGGTTCAGGTGGTGCAGCAGGTTATCCTAACGACAAGTTCGCTGCCGACGTATTCTCAATGTGGCAGTACACAAACCTCTTCGGTTCATGGAACCACGCTTTCTTCCAGGCTCCAGGTGCTTGGGTTGATGCAGCTCACCGCAACGGTACACAAATCATGAGCGGTATCGCATTCTTCGAGAGCTGGACAGGTGACGGCGACGCAGGCTACAGCGCAATGATTACCCAGAAGGTAAACGGCGAGTTCAAGTATGTAAGACCAATCATCAACTGTTTGATGTTCTTTGGTGCCGACGGTATCAACTACAACTGGGAGGACGACAGCTACAGCAATGCCGACATCGTTGCTTTCCACAAGGCACTCTACAAGTATGCCAAGGAGGTTGGTTTCTACGAGTATGACAGCGCTATCTACACAGCAATACAGGGTATCGCTACTTACAACGCAAACCAGACAAATGCGCTCTATGGTAACGCTGAGGGCCAGACACACGCCTTGATGCTCAACTACATGGGCGGTGACTTCACAAGCGCATACAACATGCAGCAGTCAGTTAAGGCAGCCGAAGCAGCCCTTGGTACTTGCGAGGACCTCTACACAGGTGTTTGGATTGCAGGTATGGACCGTTCTTGGAAGAACCTCGACTCAAGCGATGAAGCACACAGAATCGGTATCTGTCTTTGGGGTGAGCACGGCCAGAGCCGTTTCATGAGCTACAACGTTGGTGACGGTGCATTCGACACACAGGGCAACTATCAGAGATTGCTCGAGCGTGCAATGTCAGGTGGTAACCGTAACCCACTCAACCGCCCTGCAGTAACAGGTTCAGGTAGCGGCCAGGTTAACTGGGAGGCAACAGCAGCTCTTCCATTGCCATTGATGAAGTTCGCGGGTATCGCTGAGTGGATTCCAGAGCGTTCAGCTATCCAGGGTGACTTGCACTTCCTCACACACTTTACACTCGGTAACGGTGACCGTTACTTCTACAAGGGTAAGAAGTCTTATGCAGGCAGCTGGTACAACATGAGTTCTCAGGACCTCGTTCCAACATACCGTTGGTTGCGTCTCAAGGCTAACACAAACGAGGTTAGCAACGACATCGAGGTTAACTACACACACCTTGACGCTTACACAGGTGGTTCATGTATTGAGCTTACAGGTGCAGCTACAGAGGCCGGTACAGATATCGTTCTCTACAAGACAGCTCTCAAGGCAGGCAACGGCGCATACGCTAAGCTTGCTGTGAAGACATTGAAGGATGTAAAGGCAACTAACCTCTACCTCATCATCAAGAAGAGCGGCAGCAGCGAGTGGATTGAGTATCCATACGGCGAGGTTGCAGGCAACACATGGGAAGAGAAGAAGTTTGACCTCGCAGGCGTAGCTGCAGGTGATGTTATCGAGCGCGTTGGTTTGCGCGTAAAGGGTAACAACAACGACTATCAGTTGTATGTTGGTAAGCTCGAGCTCAACGACGAGACTACAACAACTCCAGCAAACGTGAAGGATGTTATTGCTGAGGTTAAGAAGGAGACAAAGACTTCTATGACAGTTAAACTCCACTGGGGTACTGAGATCACAGCAACCGAGCGTGCTGACTGGGGCTTGGCATTCAACCACGAGGGTAACATTGACCACTTCGAGATCCTCATGAAGATGGGCGAGGAAGGCAAGGTTATGAAGGTTGGTACAACTTCACAGTGGGCAGCGTTGGTTCCAAACATTGACTTCGAGAGCGTAAACGACGTTCCTTATGTAGGTGTACGTTCAGTAGCAACTGACCTCAAGACCACATCTCCAATTGTTTGGGTTGAGGTAGCACGTGCTCCACAGGCTAGCTTGCCTGAGAAGGAAGAGGAGTATGGCAACTACGGTGTCAGCCAGATGGACGAGCAGTGCGAGGGTGCAGACATTGCACGCCAGCAGCGTTATGTAACAGCCGTTACAACTACCGGTGCAACACAGAACCTCAACTACACAGCCAACAGCCCAGTTGCTGACGGTACACAGTACGCTAAGGCTCTTGACCATGTATTGGTTGTTAACCAGGGTCAGACTATCAGCATGACTATCAAGTGCGCTGACTTCAGCGACGGTTTGAAGTGGTGCTTCGCAGGTGGTTGGATGGACCTCAACGGTAGCGGTGACTTTGACAAACCACTCCCAACAGAGCGTACAGCAGCTGAGATTGCAGAGGGTAAGACTACTACAGACGAGGAGGGTGAGCGCTTGTTCTTCGCAGGTACTATCCGTGCGGCTACTCCTTCATTCCAGGCAGAGGGTCTGAACTTCAGCTTCAAGGTACCAGAGAACGCAACTCCAGGCCAGAGCCGCTTGCGTATCGTATTCTCTGACGCTTGGTTCGCTGGTATGTTCAACCCAGTTGGCTACCACGCTAAGGGCTTCACAATCGACTTCGGTGTTCAGATCGAGGGTACAAACCCAGGTCGCGTAGTTGTTGACAACCGCGATAAGGGCGAGGCTGATGAGCCAGAGAACCTTGATGTTGAGACAACAGTTGAGAATGTTGAGGGTGTAGTTTCTACAGCTCAGGGCGTTGAGGGTGCTATCGTATTCAACAACGTTGAGAAGGCATGGATCTACACAGTTGACGGCAAGTTCGTTAACTTCGTTAAGAACCCTGCAACTGTAGCAGCTGAGGCTGGTGTTTACGTTGTTAAGATGCAGAACGGCAACGTAATCCGCAACGCTAAGGTTTTGGTTAAGTAATTGAAAGATACTTAAGCAATATAATGGTAGTGCGCCTTTTGGGCGCACTACTTTTTTTGTATCTTCGCGGCAGAAAAGAATATAGACATTGATTACAACTGTCAAAATTCACCATTGATGTCATATCGACCATAGGGAAATATCTCAATTCCAGTTTAGAGATCCTTCACATACGTTCAGGATGACAAATTTGCGAATAATGTCAACATTGGGTCAACATCTATATTATTGCTAAAAAATACACATCATGCAAAAGACACTACGTGGGCTGCTTGCCCTTTCGCCAATCATCGTACTGCTTACAATATACCTTGCAGGTTCAATAGTTGCAGGCGACTTCTACCGCATTCCAATAACAACGGCATTCATCGTGGCATCGATATATGCTGTGGCAATAACCCGCGGCACGACAATTGATGAGCGCATAGAGCACTTCTCGAAAGGTGCAGCCAACACACGTATCATGTATATGATATGGATATTCGTGCTCGCAGGAGCCTTTGCATCGCTTGCAAAGGCAATGGGAGCCGTTGATGCCACAGTGCAGCTGACACTGAACCTGATACCGAGCAACTACTTGCCGGCAGGAATATTCATTGCAGCATGCTTCATATCACTTTCCATCGGAACATCGGTAGGTACTATCGTTGCACTGACACCAGTTGTCACAGCCCTTGCGGCAAAGATGCACTGCGACACGGCATGGCTGGTGGCAATTGTTGTGGGCGGCGCATTCTTTGGTGACAACCTGTCGTTCATATCGGACACCACCATTGCAGCAACACAGACACAGGGCTGTTCAATGCGCAGCAAGTTCCGCACCAACATCAGGCTTGTGATGCCGGCAGCAGTAGTGACACTGTTGCTGTACGCATTCAGCGGAAACAGCATTGAGCAGATTGAGAGCACACCCGTCACTGTCAGCGAAGCACTGAAGTGCATCCCCTACCTCACTGTAATTATATGTGCACTTGTTGGAGTGAATGTACTGCTTGTACTCATATTGGGTATAGTAATTGCCGGAGCAATGGGTATTGTATATGGCATGGTGGATGGCATAAGCATATTCACGGAGATGGGCAGCGGCATCATGGGAATGAGTGAGCTAATCATTGTGACCATGCTTGCGGGAGGATTGCTGGAGATTGTGAGAATAAATGGCGGTATTGATTTCCTTATCCGCATCGTGACACTGCGCATGCGTACAAAGCGCGCGGCAGAGTTTGCGATTACTGCATTGACGGCATTGGCGAATATATGTACAGCAAACAACACCATTGCAATACTGACAGTGGGCGACATCTCGCGCGACATATCAAAGAAGTTCGGCATTCAGCCACGCCGCGCAGCAAGCCTCATGGATACTACATCGTGCTTTGTACAGGGTGTGATTCCTTATGGTGCGCAGTTGCTCATGGCATCGGGATTGGCGAAAGTCTCGCCACTGGAGATTATCCCTAACCTTTATTACCCAATGTGCATTGGAGTGATGATTGTGGTTTCTATTCTTGTGAAGAGAAAAGCGGTAAAAGGATAACGAATCCTATGCCATGAATAAAAGATCCTTCACTGGGTTCAAGATGATAGCAATAACGCGCCTCAATAGCCTTGTCATTTTTCGGGCAAGCCTCAACAACACGTCTGAGCAAAGCGAAGAATCTAAAACGCCCGTTATAAATCCGTCGCTGCGTTAGTTGACATATCAGTTTGCATTGTGTCATTCTGAGCAAAGCGAAGAATCTAAAACATCTGTTACAGATCCTTCACATCCGTTCAGGATGACAAGAGAAATAATCTAAACAAATTAAAACATTATGGTAAACATCCACCAATATTGGGTATATATAATGTCAAATTATACACGCACTGTTTTATACATTGGCGTTACAAATGATTTGTACCGTAGATATTGTGAACACAAAAACGGCACAATCAAAGGATTCACACACAAATACAAATGCAACAGCCTGGTTTATTACGAAGAATACAACAACATAAATGATGCTATTGCAAGAGAAAAAGAACTGAAAGGTTGGAAAAGAGAAAAGAAAGAGGCACTTATTGCAAAAAGTAATCCTCTAAAAACAGATATGGCAGAAGAACTTGAATGGATATAAATATCCTCTGCAATACATAAAAGATCCTTCACTACGTTCAGGATGACAAAAGAAAGTTAAAAGGGTAGCAAGAGGATGAGAGGCTCAACAGCATATGTTTTTTCGAAAATCTCATCTGTCAATTTACTGACAAGTTCCTCTCCCTGTCATTTTTCGGACAAGCCTCAACCGTACTTGTCATTTTTCGGGCAAGCCTCAACAACCCGTCTGAGCAAAGCGAAGAATCTAAAGAGCCGTCACTACGTTAAGGATGACAGCAGCAGGATAACAACAGAATAGCCAAGTTCACATAAACCCATAAAAAAATCGCGGGACTTTCCTTTGGAAAATCCCGCGATTTAATCTTTCTTGACGCAGATTATCTACGCAAGCCGAGCTTAGCTACGATAGCACGGTAGCGGTTGATGTCACGCTCCTTCAAGTAGTTGAGGAGTGAACGACGCTTACCTACCAACATTGTCAAAGCTCTCTGTGTGCTATAATCCTTACGGTTAGCCTTGAGGTGCTCCGTCAAATGTGCAATACGGTATGAGAACAATGCAATCTGGCTCTCAGCTGAACCAGTATCAGTGTTAGACGTTCCGTATGTGCCAAAGATCTCTTTCTTTTTCTCTGAATCCAAATACATAATTTGAAGTTTTAAAAGGGTTAAAAAAATATCTTTTGGCCGACAAATGAATGCGCACTAAACGCACTATGTTGCCAACGCGGATGCAAAGATACAACCTTTTTCTGTAACAGCAATCACTTTACGGTATTTTTTTACAAAACAAGCCTCCAAGACACGCCAAACGAGCTTAATTTTCAAACAATTAGATACAAAGGGTTGACAAACGGCTGTTTTCTCGCTATTTTTGTGTAACTTTGCAGTCGCTAAGCGACTGCTCAACTACAGAGCACGCAACACCGGACATAAACAAAAAAAAGAAACAAGAAGAGTTGTATCCCTCCGTTTTCTGTCATACTGAGCATAGCGAAGTATCTCTTTTATACAACATATTGAGATCCTTCACATCCGTTCAGGATGACAAATTCACGAATGAGAATTGAAATTGGGGCAACATCTATATTACTCAATAAACAAGGAAACAACAAACTATATGCAGAATATTCGTAACATCGCAATCATTGCGCACGTAGACCACGGAAAGACAACACTCGTTGACAAATTGATGTTGGCAGGCAACCTGCTGAAGGAGCAGGACAATGACAAGCTCACACTCGACAACAACGAACTGGAGCGCGAGAGAGGTATAACCATCCTTTCAAAGAACGTATCAATACAGTACAAGAACACTAAGATCAACGTCATTGACACTCCGGGACACAGCGACTTTGGTGGTGAGGTTGAGCGCGTGCTCAACATGGCCGACGGATGTATTCTGCTTGTGGACGCGTTCGAGGGTCCAATGCCACAGACACGTTTCGTGCTGCAGAAGGCATTGCAGATTGGCTTGAAGCCCATTGTTGTAGTGAACAAGGTTGACAAACCCAACTGCCGCCCCGAGGAGGTATACGAGATGGTGTTCGACCTGATGTTCTCACTTGAGGCAACAGAGGAGCAGCTCGACTTCCCAGTACTCTATGGCAGTGCAAAGAACAACTGGATGAGCACAGACTGGCGCAACGAGACAACCGACCTGACAGCGTTGCTTGACGCAATCCTTGAGCACATCCCTGCCCCCAAGAAGCTTGAGGGTACACCACAGATGCTCATCACTTCGCTCGACTACTCTCCATACACCGGCCGTATTGCCGTTGGCCGCGTACACCGCGGTACACTCACCGAGGGTTCAAACGTCACACTCGTTAACCGCAACGGCGAGCAGAGCAAAATGAAGATTAAGGAGCTGCACACCTTTGAGGGACTTGGCCGCCGCAAGGCACAGAGCGTATCATCGGGCGACATCTGCGCCATTGTGGGACTTGAGAAGTTCGAGATTGGCGATACCATCTGCGACTTTGAGAACCCCGAGGCATTGCCACCAATTGCAATTGATGAGCCTACAATGAGCATGCTCTTCACAATCAACGACTCGCCATTCTTTGGCAAGGAGGGCAAGTTCGTGACATCACGTCACATCCAGGACCGCCTTGACAAGGAGCTCGACAAGAACCTTGCCTTGCGTGTAAAGAAAGACCCCGAGGAGGATGCATGGACAGTGTTCGGCCGCGGAGTGCTCCACCTTTCGGTGCTCATTGAGACAATGCGCCGCGAGGGTTACGAGCTGCAGGTGGGCCAGCCACAGGTAATCTACAAGGAGATTGACGGTGTGAAGCACGAGCCAATAGAGGAGTTGACAATCAACGTTCCAACAGACTATTCAAGCAAGATCATCGATATGGTTACACGCCGCAAGGGCGAGATGCTCTCAATGGAGGCACAGGGCGAGCGTGTGAACATTGAATTCAACATTCCTTCACGCGGTATCATCGGCTTGCGTACCAATGTGCTCACAGCATCGGCGGGCGAGGCAATCATGGCACACCGTTTCAAGGAGTACCAGCCATTCAAGGGCGAGATTGAGCGCCGCTCAAACGGTTCTTTGGTGGTTATGGAGAGCGGTACAGCGTTCGCTTATGCAATTGACAAGTTGCAGGAGCGTGGCAAGTTCTTCATCAGCCCACAGGAGGATGTATATGCCGGACAGGTTGTAGGCGAACACATCCACGAGAACGACCTTGTAATCAACGTTACAAAGAGCAAGAAGCTTACCAACATGCGCGCAAGCGGCAGCGACGACAAGGCACGCATTGTACCACCAATCATCTTCTCACTGGAGGAGGCGTTGGAGTACATCAAGGAGGATGAGTACCTTGAGGTAACTCCAAAGTCAATGCGTATGCGCAAGATTATCCTTGACGAGATTGAGCGCAAGCGTGCAAACAAGCAGTAAAAGGGGATGAGAAGGCTGTCGATATTCACTCTGCTGCTGTTGATTGTCTTTTCCTGCAAAGAGGAAAAGACAATTGGCTACACCATTACAGGAGAGGGTGTAAACGAGGGCACTGTATACCTTTGGAGTTCCAACGAAACACACAGGGAGCTGTCATCGGCCATGAGCAATGGCAGTTTCAGCATCTCCGTATCTCTCAACGATGCCACACCATTGACATTGGTTCTCCCCGACAGCAAGACAGTTCCATTATATGCCGAACCGGGCACAAGAGCGACACTGCAGCCCGACACCCTGCTGAAAAGCGGTTGGTGCGTAAAAGGTGGCAGTACACAGGCATTGCATGACAGCATATCGCGCGTGCTTGATGCTGCGGAAAGCATGGAGAAGCAGAAGAAGATCATTGAAGATTTTATTGCTGAATATCCTATAAACGAGGTTAACGTAGAGCTGTTCCGCCGTTATCTTGTAGAGATTCCCAACCCCGACAACGAGTACATACGCAAGACTTTGTCAAAGCTTGGCGGTGTGATGCAGGACCACCAATATTTCGCAGGAGTGAAGAAGGTGCTGGACAAGAAGACCGGCAATGTAAAGCACAGGATGTTCCCGAACTTCAGTTATCCTACGGTCGACAGCGTCAAGTGCAGCCTTGGAATATTCGCGGACAAGTATCTGCTTATCAACTTCTGGGCAACATGGAACGCCGACAGCCACGAGAAGATGAAGGAGCTTCGCAGCATAAGAGAGATGGTAAGGAGCGAAAACTTCGCCATACTGAACATATCACTCGACACCGACAGCACAAAATGGTTGGATGCCGTAATTGGCGACAGCATAATAGGTTACAATGCCCTTGAACGCAAAGGTATGGACGGCGAGATAATGGAGTCGTTCAACATAACATCGCTACCCTACTCGGTGCTTGTCACTCCATACAAACGCATTGCTGAATATGACCTGCCGCTCGACAGCATGGCAGGAGTGCTGATAGACTCGTTGACACACAAACACGATACAAGAAACCTGAATAGAAACAAGAAAAACAACCGATAAACCCAGACCAATATGCTCGTAAAGGTTCTTGCTGCAGCAATACAAGGCATAAATGCCACACCTGTCACCATTGAGGTTAATGCACTGCGAGGTATAAAGTTCTACCTTGTAGGCCTCCCGGACAATGCTGTCAAGGAGAGCCAGCAACGAATAAACTCGGCATTCCACCACAACGGACTGCGCTTTCCAAGCAAGCAGATCATCGTGAACATGGCGCCGGCCGACATAAAGAAGGAGGGATCGGCATATGACCTGCCAATAGCCATAGGCATACTTGCCGCAGATGAGGTGGTATCGACAGCAAAGCTCGACCGCTATCTGATAATGGGCGAATTGGGACTTGACGGCAAGCTGTTGCCGATAAAAGGCGCACTGCCAATTACCATTAAGGCAAAGGAACTGGGTTACGAAGGCGTGATTCTGCCTGCCGGAAACGCTGCCGAAGCGGCTGTTGTGAACGGAATTACCGTATATGGTGCCGAGAACCTCATACAGGTACTGCAGTTCCTTGACGGCAAGGAAGAGATAGCACCACACAAGGTTGATATTGAAAACGATTTCTACTCGAAACAGAGCACATTCCCATTTGACTTCAGCGAGGTACGCGGACAGGAGAGCGTGAAACGCGCCTTCGAGGTTGCGGCAGCCGGCGGTCATAATCTTATAATGGTGGGCCCTCCGGGAAGCGGAAAGTCAATGATGGCAAAACGCCTGCCATCAATATTACCCCCGTTGACACTTGATGAGAGTCTTGAGACAACAAAGATACACTCGGTAAGCGGAATGATGCCCGACGGCATATCGCTGATAACACAGCGCCCGTTCCGCAGCCCACACCATACAATTTCATCGGTGGCACTGTGCGGTGGTGGAGCGAACCCCAAGCCGGGAGAGATTTCACTGGCACACAACGGAGTGCTGTTCCTCGACGAGCTGCCGGAGTTCAGCCGTGACGTACTCGAAGTGATGCGCCAACCGCTTGAGGATCGTAAGATTTGCGTTGCACGCGCCAACTACAAGGTTGAATACCCTGCCGGTGTAATGTTCGTGGCATCAATGAACCCTTGCCCTTGCGGTTACTACAATCACCCGACAAAAGCCTGCACATGCAGCCCCGGTCAGGTTCAGCGTTACCTGAACAAGATAAGCGGCCCGTTGCTTGACCGAATAGACCTGCAGATTGAGATTACCCCCGTACCTTTCGAGGAGATATCCAAAACCGCCCCCGGCGAGCCGAGTGCAGCAATACGCGAGCGCGTTGTTGCAGCCCGCAAGATTCAGGAAGAGCGATACAAGAACGAGAAGGGCATCTACTGCAATGCACAGATGACACCTAAACTCATTGCAAAATATGCAGTGCTCGACGAGACAAGCCTTGCAATGCTCAAGACCGCCATGACAAGGTTCGACCTCTCGGCACGCGCATACGACCGAATACTCAAGGTCGCACGCACCATTGCAGACCTTGACGGCAGCGAGAACATACAGTTCCAGCACATAGCCGAGGCTATAGGTTACCGCAACCTCGACCGTGGCAGTTGGGGAGCTTAAAAAGGTGAAAGCCGCGAGTAAGCGAGAGCAGAGGAAAAACTTGTTTTTACTATGCCGAGCAGGAGCGGGTTCAAGCGCACGTAGTGCGATTAAAGGTTAAAGGTTAAAGGTGAAAGGGGGAAAGCCGCGAGTAAGCGAGTGTGTGGAAGCGAGCTTGCACACAAAGTTGATTAAACATTAGGTAATAATATAGCAGTTGACCCAGCGGACCCTGTCATACTGAGCAAAGCGAAGTATCTCTGTTCTGCGTAGTTTTGAGATCCTTCACATCCGTTCAGGATGACAAATTCGCGAATAATATCAACATTGGGTCAACTTCTA
>JAFZFO010000022.1 GCA_017555845.1 Bacteroidaceae bacterium
TGACATTCAGGGAATAAGCGAGGACCTGTTTGAAGTGCGGTAGCGTTATTTTTTATCCATAACGCTAAACCGCACAAGTCCCGGAGCGCCTGAATGGCAACGAGCAGCCTTTAATGGCACCATTGCGAGCGAGCAATGTTTGCGACGACGGAAGCTTTAGCTCCCCAAAGGAGTGCGCCCCAGCGCACAGCCAACCGAGGGATGTCGCTTGCGACTCGTGAGCAAAAGGCTGTTGTGACTAATTTTGCCGGTGACGGGCGCTTTTGCTACTTTTCACGCGATGAAAAGTAGGGATAGAACGACATGAAGAGAATACAAGTGAACAATCAAGGTTGATGACTGCCGTAGAATACAATAGTAAACAATAGCAAGTCCACAGTAAATTTCTACTGAGCCTTTTTTTAGAGATCCCTCACACAAGGTGCGGGATGACATTGACTTTTGGGTCAACATCTATATTATTGCCAAAAAGAATGCCATTCCTCAAATTAGTGGAATGGCATTCTTTTTATAGAGTCAATTATTGAAACTTACTTGACCAAGACCTTTTTGCCTTCGATGATGTAAATTCCTTTGCTTGGAGTTTCGACCTTTCTACCCTGCAAATCGTAAATAGCTTTTACCTTTGACTTGCGTCGACCGTTGGTTCCGTTTTCAGCTTTCACCTCATCAACGCCTGTCTCTACGTCCACTGCATCAATGCGGAAATGGTTGCTGTAGTTGCCACTATATCCCTCGGAACCCGACCATGCGTCGAATGCACCCGACGCCATGAGGATGATTGAACCATCGTTGCCGTTGGCTCTCTTGCTAACGATGTAGTATCTGTCGGCAACAGATGCCTGGTTGATGCTCCAGTCGCAATAGGTTGCATTGTAAGTAGCAAGTGTACCGCTATTGTTGTTGTAGCCGTAGTTGCCACCGGCACGCCAAATCATATAGAGCTGTGCCTTCTCATTAAAAAAACTGTACTTGCCACTTGCCTCCTTCTTGCAAAGAAACTGCGCTGACTCGCCAAGATCGGCAGCCGAAGATGTGCTCACCTCAAGGACATTGCTGTCATTGATGTAAAGCGCGCGCTCAGTACCCGACTGCTGTACGTTGGTAAAGGTGAGAACCTTGCCGTCCCACTTGTCGGCAGGCTTGTTGCCCGCGAACACAGCATAGACAGCATCGAGCTCGGCCGGTGTTGGCTTCTCGCTCAAGGCAGCAAGCGCTGCTGCAAGAGCATCCTTATTGTCGGCTGACATGCCGGCCTCATCGGCCAAGGCATTGAAGTACTCACGTACGAATGCACGCTGGTCAACATCGCGCTTGATGCTGTAAGCACCGTTTGTGATGTATTCAAGGTCATAGGCAACATAGAGGTTGTCGAAACCGTCAAAGTTGTGCTGTCCGGCGCCTGTAGGGAAGCTTGTAGATACAGGGTTATCGCGTTTGCCGAAGCCTGTGAGTGTCTCCTCATAGATGAAACCGATGCGGTCATCGGCCTGAAGGTCCATTGAGCTGTATGCCGAAGAGGTGTTGCTCACCTGGAAGTAGCCGTTCCAACCGTTAGCGAAGTTGGCAACAGTATTGAAATCGGCAAGCTCGGTCAACTCCTTGTAGAAGATACCAACGTTTGTGCGGCCGCTGCCTGTAGGCAATGACTGCAGAACAAGGTACATCTCCTTGCTGTCGCTGTTGCGCTGTACGGGAACAACGAGAATCTCGCCATTGGTTGAGTTGCCGCCGGGTGTGAGACCCGAGCCTGCGAAAGTACTCTTTACATCGGTACTCCACTCGCCCTCGCCTGTGAGGGTGTTGCTATAGGTGTAGATGTTATAGATGCGGCCACCGCCAACACGGCTCGAGAGGATTACGCGGCCATCGGGCAACTCCTCGCACTTTGGCTCATCGCCGCCGGGAGCAGGGAGTGCATGTGCACCACCAAGGGCGTGCCATGTCTTGCCGAAGTCATCGGAATAGACAACGCGGTTACCGTTTGGGCGTGCACACATGGCAGCATAGAGGCGGTAATACTTGTCCTTCTTTACAATGCGGCTCTGGAATACCTTACCGCCACCCACGAATGCCGACTGGATTGGGTTGCCGGCATCGAAAAGGCTGTAGATATCCTCGGTAACGTTGATTGGCTCCTCCCAAGTCTCGCCATTGTCCTTGCTGAGGATGGTGGCAATGAGGTTAGGGTTCTGGCGTGTGGTGTTGCCATTGCCATACACGGTACAGCCGGCAACTGCAATGATGAGTACCTCGTCGCTTGTGCGGTCGGCAACAATGGCAGGGTCACCGAATGCAGTATCGAAATAGTTCACGGTTGCCGATGTGCGGCCTGTACCCACAGCAACATCAATCATGTCGCTCCATGTTGCACCGTGGTCGTCGCTTGTGCGGCATACTACGTCAACCTGTCCGTAACCGGGATCGGTACCGCATACAAGACGCGCTGCGGCTGTTATAAGGCGACCATTGCTTGCTGTTGAGATACCGGGAATACGATAAGGAGGAATCACACCATCGCCCTTACTTGTGTTGTAGAGGTCCTGTTTCTTTGGTGTCGCAAGAGTACTGATATTGTACACAGTGATTGTAGTGCCCTCGACCTTTACATCGGCACCCTTCAACACGTTGCCAACCATGTCTACTGCAAGCATTGACTCATCGATGGCAGAGGTTGTGATGAAGAAACCGCCATTGAAGGCCTTCTCGCCTGTAGTGTTGTTGATGACATATACATCGGCATTGTCCTCAACAACTACTTCATAGATATTCTTGCCCTCAATGTCCACCTGCTCTATACGCCACAGGTTATCATCGGCTGTAGCAGGACCTGCAGCCCATGTGGTGAGGTGCTCGATACCACCTACCATATAACTTGAGTTATTGTTTGAGCAGTTCAATGCTTCATTGAAGTAGTAGTAGCTGACACCACCATATTCGTAGATGTTGGCAATGCCAAGCTCGCTGAACGAACCCAGCAACGAAGCATTTGCACCACCTGCGACAATGGGGTTTCCGTCGCCGTTCTTGATGCCTACCTTGCCACCACCAAGCGAAGTGATGTGCCAGATACCATTGTTGGTTGTCACTTTAGTATCGGACTGCAGAGTGAAACGCTGGCCGTTGCCTGTGTGGGTTGCATTGTTATAGAGGTGCTCCTTACGTGCTGTAGCCTTGCTGATAAGATGATAGTATCCGGTTGCGATAGTTGCAGGCTCGGGTATCTCAACCTCGAGACCGTTGAGGAATGCCTCGAGATCCTCAACCAATGCAGCACAATCCTCGCCTGCGACAGAACCTATAAAGCGGCCAAGCAGGGTGTTGAGTTTATAGAGCTTATCTGCATTGTCGCTATACTCCTCGCGGAGAATCTGGATCTTCTCGTACTGATGGATACCCTCGATAAGGCGCTCGAAGCGTACGCTTGAACGGTTGCCTGGATAGTAGCAGTATGTATCGCCCGAGCCGAACTTACGGTAGCGGCTGTCGGTAAGCGGATCCTCGTCCCAGTTCATCCATGACCAGTGCAAGTAACCGTCGAGGTTCATCTTTGCCGCATAGATTGGCAGATAGGCAGCCTCGGCAGGATATGAGTTTGTATAGATATTGGGCTCGCTGTTGGCACAACTGGTGTAGAATGTTGTGATGCGGTTCTTTGACTTGCGGTCGGCAAGCTGTGCGGCTGTGATGTAGTGCTCCTGACCGAGCTGCACGCACTTGTCGTGAAGGATGTCACAGAGCGCACTGTGGTAGTTACCCGCCAAAGCCATCTTGAAGCCAAGAGCGTTTGCAATCTCATGTGCCTTGAGCATTGCGGCCTCGCCACGCTCATCGACAGCGATGACAGTCTTCTCGAACCAGCCTTTCTGCTGCAAGTGAGCCTTGAATGCTGTGAGGAAGCTTGTCCACAACTCGCGGTACTCTGTAGAAGAATATGTAGTAGTGAGGTTCTTGTAGCTGTTTGAAGCCTCATCGAAATAGCGGAAGCTCATGTCCCATGGCAACATGCTGAAGCAGTTGATCTGCTTGTTGATGCCATACTCGGCACAAAGCTCTACATATTTGTCGAAAATTTCATAGTCATACTCCCAAGTGCCGTTGCTCTTCTTTGTTGTGAGAACCATCGGGTCAAAGAGGTCGTGTGTCTGCTCGCCCCATGGCTCATAGAAAAGGATTGCGCTGACAACACGCTGGCCGGCACGGCCAAGAGCAGCGAGATATGGGCGCAGAGCCTCGAGGTGCTCATCGCTCCAACGCTCTACCTGATAGTAACGGCTAACGGCGTAGGGCTGCTGCCAGAAGTCGAGATGGAACTTCTGATCGGCCACTGTTGGCAATGAGTGGCTGTTGACATTCACTTTGAGAGTGAGGCTCTTTACCACGTTGCCGTTCTTGTCGACAACCTCAAGGGCTGTTGTGTATTCGCCGGCCTCGATGTCGCGTGGAACCTCAACGGTACACCACACGGGGCGTGTCTCCATTGCAGGGACAGCATGTGGCTTGTCCTGGTCAATGACATCGGCTACCAACCATGTCGGCATGGTCATTGAGTTGTTGCCGCAAGAGGTAAAGTCATCGGTAATGACATAATTTACAAAGCGTGCCTCGGCTGCATTGATGCCGGTTGCCTTGCCATCCTTCTGCCATTCTGTCATGCGTACAGCGAGTGTATCCTGGTTGCTCTTGCTATAGAGGACTGCCTGAACATTGGCACGCTCGCCCTTCCATGCGTGGATTGTGGCAACATCCTTCTGTGCAACCTGTGGTACCTCGTGCAACTTATAGTGTACATCACGTGATGCCCATGTAGCGTTGAGACCTGCAGGCAATGCATTCCATGATGCCTCGTCGGGTACTGTGCCCACACGTGGCTCGGCATAATTGTCAATTGGATAGCCACCCTCTACCTCATCATTGGCCACGCCGTTGATTTTGAGTGTGACATCGATGATGGCGCCACCGTCACTGATGAAGTTGGCATAGGAGCCCGAAGGGTCGATGCTATTCCACTGGATGGCATAACGCATGCGGTAGGTTGAGCCCTGCTCAAGACCCTCGGGGACGCGGAATGAACCGGGAGCGAGCACATCGCCGCTGCTCTGGTAAATACCGGCGCTGTTCCAGCCTGTATCGCCATTGGTATTCTTGCCATAGAGCGACCAGCACATGAGTTCGTTGCCCTCGCCCTTTGTGTATGGGCCATTACCCTCGAGGTTAACCTCGAACTGTTTGCTGTTGTCCCAATCGACAAACACATAGCCATGCATCCATGCACCGTTGATTGCAATGAGGGGAGTTACGGTCTCGCCGCTCTTTACCTCAAAGACGGTTGATGTCTTGTCAAAATAGGCCGCGCAACGTGGTGCCGAAGCAATGTTGCTGAGCTGTTGTTGTGGACTTTGTGTACCTACAATGCCCACTGTCTTTGGATAGTGGGTTGCGTGGGTCACGTTCACATCGGCACCGTGCTTGACATAATAGTCGCTCTGCGCAGTCGCGCCCATGCTGATGAACATGGCCGACAAAGCCGAAAGAAGAATTGATTTGAGTTTCATTTGGATTTATATTTAATGTTGATATTCAGTCACTGATGCACATTAATATTATGCAAATTAAATAAAAAAATCCAACTTCAACCAACAAAAAACAACCTCTTTTCAATATATAAAAATGGGGGGGGGTAATACGTTGATATACAACGTGATAGAAAGTGTTAAAATTCGAAGGAAATATTATTGCACTCGAGTGCAATAACGCCCTTGCCGGCAGGGTGGACAAAGGAGATGCGCGATGCATGGAGCATGAGCCTTTCGCCGGCCGTGCCATAGAGTGAATCGCCGAGAATTGGGCAGTCGAGCCCGTCCTTGTGGGCTGCATGGACGCGCAGCTGATGGGTGCGGCCCGTAACGGGCTCAAAGTGCACGACAGCACATTGACGGCCATTACGCTCAACAGTGCCGATGACCTTGTAACGTGTTACGACAGGCTTGCCATTGACGGTATCGACCTTTTGGCGCGGACGGTTGTCGTAATCGGGCGCAAGGGGCAGTTCAATGGTTCCTTCGCTCTTAACGGGCACACCATCAAGTATGGCGGTGTACAGTTTCTTGACCTCGCGACCGGCAAAGGAGCGTTGCAGTTCCTTGTAGACCTCCATTGACTTTGCAGCCACAAGAAGTCCAGATGTCGCCATATCGAGACGGTGCGCGACAAAGAGTTCGTTGCTGTGCAGATAGCAATCGCGCAGCCACTGCTGCACCGACATTCCGCCCATGATACCGGGCACGGAGAGCACGCCCGAGGGTTTGTCGACAACCACTATGTGTTCATCCTCAAAGATAATATTGATGCTGCTTATATCGCCGCCCTTTTCGAGGGCATTCTCATCGACATCGAGCCCCTGAAGCATGAAGCCGAGGATGGGCTCGCACTTGCTCTTGCAAGCGCCATAGAAACAGCCGTCGCGGCGCACCTCGCCGGCAGGCGACGCACCAATCCAGAACTCGGCTACAGCAATGGGTGTCAAGGAGTTGAGATAGGCATACTGCAGGAGTTTGGGCGCAGCGCACTCCCCTGCCCCACCCGGCGGAATGATGCCCGAATGTTGGGCAAAAATATCGAGCAGACTCTTTTCACTACCACTGCCGTTGAGCATCTTGAACTGCTCGAAGAGCCAACGTTGCAGAGCGGCTGAACGGCGCTTGCGCTCCTCCTTCATTGCGGCAATGGAGGCCTTGAAAGGAGCAACGGCGGCCTCGCACCCGGCAAGTTGCTGCAGCCACCTTGCAGTGGTGCGTTTGAGCTCGGCCTTCTGGTACTGGCTTTCGCGCACCAAGGCGGCCTCATCGGCGGCCGAGAGGTTACCGGCGGCACGCAACTCACTGCGGCGTTGCTTGTCAAGACGCATATCCTCGCGCATGGCGGCAAGCTGCTGTTCCATAGCGCGTTTCACATCAGCGACAGCGGCAACAGCAGCAATATATCCTTCACTGCATTCCGTATCCTTGATTCTTTTGTTGAGGGCTGTAATCCCGCTCTCCTCCTGCTTGAAATAGCCACCGGGAGATTGCAGGTCGAAGACCGGCGGAACAAAGCCCGCAACATTGTTGCTGCCGGCAAGAAGCCCCGAGAAAGCGGCAAGATAGCCAAGTGAGCCGGAGGCGTCGCGCACGACAAGGACACCGAACATCTTGCCCCTGGCGGCATCGGCAGCAAGGGCGCTGTCGAGCGAGAGCATATCGCGCACCTCGCCGGCCGCCATCATGCAAAGGGGATGGGGCGAATAGTAAAAAGGGTTGTTGAAGCGCTGTGGCGCTTCAACAACCGATATATCTGATTTGAAACGGTGGAGCAATGACATCAATAGCGGTACATTACATCCTTCTGCTCATCGAAGCCGGTAGAGAAGTCGTTGTCCTCGATGGTGACGTTTACAACCTTGTCGAGCAAGAAACGGTATTTGTTCCAGTGGAATGGAGCAAAGTCGTTGTTCTGAACCACCTTGTTGCCACGGAACACAAGTCCGTCGATGGACTTTGCATAGACAATGGGGGCATCGAAAGTCTCGAACACGTTGTTCTCAATGACCACACCCTTGCCGTCGCCGCCATGGAAATACTTTGTCTGCGATGCGAGATCGGGGATTTCGGGGTAGATTGAGATTATACCGTTTGTAAACTGGAACATGCTTGTGAGGGCATTGACAAAACGGTTGTTGCGGATAACGACATCGCGGCAGGCACCGGTCTCGAACCAGCCGTTGCAGTCGCCGCAAAGCAAGATTGCAGTACCTGATGTGTGGTCAAAGAGGTTATTCTCCACGAGTGTGCTCTTTGGAGTGCTGAACAATGCACCACGGGCGCGGTTGTTGCGGATTGTATTGCCGGCGAAATAGACCTCGGGGGTCCACTCGAGGTTCTCGATACCATACTTTCCGTTGGCGATGTCGGCCGGCAACGGTTTCTCGAACTTGATCTTGAACTCCTTGCAGCCGGCAAGCTGATCCTTGTCGTATGGTGCAATCTCAACGACGCGGTTGCCCTCGGTAATCTCCATGACATCGGAACGTACGAACTGCACGCTGTCGCCCTCGCCGCCCCAGTAGAAACCATAGGCCTGACCATGCATGTAACGGCCAACAAGAGTATTGTCATCGAGACGGTCCACTACGCGGAGGTAGGTACCATGAACGTTGATGGCATCGTCCATCATACCCTCATACAAGCCGTTGACTGACACGATTTTACCCTTGCAGCCCGAGAAGTGTGTGGCATCGGCCTGTGTAGTGAAGTAACGGCCGTCGTCGCCGCGGAGTGCGACATTGAAACCGTCGAGTGTGAGATTCTCGCTCATCTGGGCAAGCAAGCCCATACCCTCGGCATAGAACACGCATGAGTTCAACAGTGTTGTGTTCTTGCATTCTGTAACAAAAATGCCGGGTGTTGGACGGGCATAAGAGCGCATGGCTATTACACTGCCCGGAACAAGGCGATGGTCGCGCCAAGGAGCACGTATCACATATGGTTCGACCTCCTGGACACCCGATGTACCGACACCGATGTCGCTGGTGGTATAGATGATGCGTTTTGTATCGCCCTCAAAGGCAATACCCCAACCGGGAACAAAGTTCCAGTTGCTGCCATAGACAACGAGGTAGCCGTTTTCGATGCGGTAGTTGGCGTATGGCGCTATGCGGTAGGTTATATATCCGTTCTCGACATCATTCTCAAGGACCTCGACCTGTGTAATTTGAGGAACGCGTGTGTCGACGGCAATATTCTCAAGTTTACAGTTCTCGCAACCGACCATTGCGATGGGCAACATGCGGCCGTTCATCATGAAGTTGGCATAGCCTTCGCCGGCACCCTTGACAGTGAGGTTACGGACACCCTCCAGGGCTACCGCCACAAGCTTGGGATTGTCCTGGTCGTGGTTGCTGACGTAGTATTCGCGCACATTGGCACTGTCGGGGTAGAAATCGTACTCACCGGACTCAAGCACAAGGACTGCAGGCTTGCCGTCACACTCGGCCTTGATGGTTTCGATGGCAAGAGCGACCTCCTGGGTCATATCCTCGCCGGTACCGGGCACAACACCGAAATCGGATGCATAATAAACCTTTTCAACACCGCAAGATGCCAAAGTGAGCAACAGCGATGAACAGACTGTAAAAAATATCTTTTTCATAATAATTCATTTTCTGCGAAGATAGGACATTTTAACTGAATTATGGCAGATTTCATGAAAAAACTGTCAAACTATGCCGCAGCATTTGTCTTGGCACGCTTTTTGTTATGCCATAAGTGAAAAACATTGAATTTATTCTCTTTTATATAAGGGGACTTTGGCAAATTATAATTATCTTTGCGAGTAATAGCGCATTGGACATGCGTTCTGACAAAGAATAAAAAAATACAATATATGGGTTTTAACGAAATTATCAGTAAGATTTTTGGAAACAAGGCAAGCCGCGACATGAAGGAGATTCAGCCTTGGGTAGAGAAGGTGAAGGCTGCATATCCTGCGATTTCGGCCTTGAGCAATGATGAGCTGCGCGCAGCATCGGCTGCATTGAAGGCGAAGATTCAGGGCTCGGCGACAGAGGAGCGTGCAAAGATTGAGGCATTGAAAGCAAGCATTGAGAACACAGAGCTTGAGAAGCGCGAAGCGATATTCGCACAGATCGACAAGCTTGAGAAAGAGGTTCTTGAGAAGCTTGACAAGGCACTTGATGAGGCACTGCCCGAGGCTTTTGCCATTGTAAAGGACAGCGCACGCCGCTTTGCCGAGGAGAAGGATGTTGTGGTGACAGCAAACGACTTTGACCGCGAGTTGGCAGCGAAGTTCGACTTTGTGACAATTGAGGATGACAAGGCTATATACCACAACCATTGGCAGGCTGGCGGCAACGACACTGTATGGAACATGATTCACTATGACGTGCAGCTATTCGGTGGTGTAGTACTCCACAAGGGTAAGATTGCCGAGATGGCTACCGGTGAGGGTAAGACACTTGTTGCGACACTCCCTGTATTCCTGAACGCCCTCACAGGCAACGGTGTACACGTGGTGACTGTGAACGACTACCTTGCAAAACGTGACTCGGAGTGGATGGGACCTCTCTACATGTTCCACGGTTTGAGCGTGGACTGCATTGACAAGCACCGCCCCAACTCGGAGGAGCGCCGCAGAGCATACATGGCCGACATCACATTCGGTACAAACAACGAGTTCGGTTTCGACTACCTGCGTGACAACATGGCTACACAGCCAAGCGACCTTGTACAGCGCATGCACAACTATGCGATTGTCGATGAGGTGGACTCGGTGCTCATTGACGACGCACGTACACCGCTCATCATCTCGGGTCCCGTGCCACGCAACGCCGACCAGATGTTCGAGGAGTACCGCCCATTGGTGGAGCGTCTTGTCGAGGCGCAGAAGAAACTTGCGACACAGTTCCTTGCAGAGGCAAGAACAAAGATATACTCGGACAACAAGGAGGAGGTAAACGAGGGTTATCTCTCACTGTTCCGCAGCCACAAGGCGCTTCCAAAGAACAAGGCGCTCATCAAGTTGCTCAGCGAGCCTGGCGTAAAGACCGGTATGTTGAGAACCGAGGAGGTTTACCTTGAGCAGAACAACAAGCGCATGCCCGAGGCCATTGAGCCACTCTACTTTGTGATTGATGAGAAGCACAACACTGCCGACCTCACCGACAAGGGTATCGAGCTGCTTACAGGAAACCTCACAGACCAGAACTTCTTCGTATTGCCCGACATTGCATCGGAGCTCTCACAGCTTGAGAACGACGAGACAATTTCAAGCGAGGAGAAGATTGCGAAGAAGGAGGAGATGCTCACCAACTTCTCTATCAAGTCGGAGCGCATCCACACCATCCACCAGTTGCTGAAGGCTTATACAATGTTCGACCGTGACGTGGAGTATGTGGTATCAGAGGACGGACAGGTGAAGATTGTGGATGAGCAGACAGGCCGTATCATGGAGGGCCGCCGCTACTCAGACGGTCTGCACCAGGCTATCGAGGCCAAGGAGCGTGTGAAGGTGGAGGCTGCGACACAGACATTCGCTACAATTACCTTGCAGAACTACTTCCGTATGTATCACAAGCTGTCGGGTATGACCGGTACAGCGGAGACAGAGGCAGGCGAATTTTGGGATATCTACAAGCTCGATGTGGTGGTGATACCAACAAACCGCCCCATTGCGCGTAAGGATATGAACGACCGCATATACAAGACAAAGCGCGAGAAGTACAACGCCGTGATTGAGGAGGTGGACAAGCTTGTGAAGGCAGGCCGCCCTGTACTCGTGGGTACAACATCGGTAGAGATTTCGGAGTTGCTCAGCCGCTTGCTCACAATACGTAAGATTCCACACAACGTGCTCAACGCCAAGTTGCACCAGAAGGAGGCCGACATCGTTGCGAAGGCGGGTCTTTCGGGCACAGTGACAATTGCCACCAACATGGCCGGTCGTGGTACCGACATCAAGTTGAGCAAGGAGGTGCGCGATGCCGGCGGTTTGGCAATCATCGGTACCGAGCGCCATGAGTCACGACGCGTTGACCGCCAGTTGCGTGGTCGTGCCGGACGTCAGGGCGACCCGGGTTCATCAGTATTCTTCGTATCTCTCGAGGATAACCTGATGCGTCTGTTCGGCTCGGAGCGTATCTCAAAGACACTTGACCGCCTTGGATTCAAGGATGGCGAGATGATTGAGCACTCAATGATTTCAAAGTCAATCGAGCGCGCACAGAAGAAGGTCGAGGAGAACAACTTCGGTATCCGTAAGCGCCTGCTCGAGTATGATGACGTGATGAACAAGCAGCGTACAGTGGTATACACAAAGCGTCGCCACGCACTCATTGGCGAGCGCATCGGCATGGACATCGTGAACATGTTGTGGGACCGTTGCTGCAACATTGCCGAGAACTACACATTCGAGGATGCAAAGATGGAGACTCTGCGCCAGTTCTCAATTGAGTTGCCAATCAACGATGAGGTGAAATTCGACAAAATGGAGCCAGAGCAGAAGGCCGAGCTCATCTTCGATGCCGCAATGGCCACATTCAAGCAGCGCACAGAGCGCATGGCCGAGATAGCAATGCCATTCATCAACTTCGTATACAAGGAGCACCCCGAGATGCACGACAAGAACATCTATGTTCCTGTAACAGACGGACGCCACGTATATCAGATTCCTGTAAACGTGAAGGCTGCATACGAGTCACAGGGTAAGGAGGTTATCAAGTGTTTCGAGAAGTCGATACTGCTCCACACCATCGACAACGCATGGAAGGAGAACCTGCGCGACCTTGATGAGTTGAAGCACTCGGTACAGAACGCAAGCTACGAGCAGAAAGACCCGCTGTTGATATTCAAGCTGGAGTCTGTAACACTGTTCGACAACATGGTAGGCAAGATCAACGACCAGACAACATCTATACTCATGCGTGGTCAGATTCCGGTACAGGAGAAGGAGCAGACAAACGTGAAGGTTGCTCCGGACCCAAGCCGCAACAAGCCACAGCAGAAGTACAACGAGTCAAAGGTTGACTTGAACGATCCTAACCAGCAGGCTGCCGCACAGCACGATACACGCGAGAACGTAAAGCGTGAACCGGTGCGCGTGGAGAAGACTGTAGGCCGCAACGACCCATGTCCATGCGGTAGCGGTAAGAAGTTCAAGAACTGTCACGGTAAGAATATCTAAAAAATAAAGTCATGTCATTAAGCAGAGAAACACAGGAGATGCTGCAGAGTGCCATTACCAAAATGGCGACAAGATACGTTTCTGCAGAGGAGAGCAAGGTTACCGATTTCCACATCAGAGTAAATGGGGACAACGGAGAACTCACCATCTTAGACGATGATGACAACACCCTCGCGCGCGTACATATTAAAGAATGGGAAGGCGAGCACAACGAGGCTGTATACGAGAAAGAGCTGCAGAGCGAGCTGGCAAAGATGCATAAGAATGGTGCATTCGACAGCATGAACATCGTGAAGCCCTACTCTTTCGTACTCACCGACGAGGATGGACAGTCTATTGTGGACCTGCTTATCATTGACGATGACACACTCATCCTGAGCGCCGACCTGCTCGAAGGCTTCGATGAGGAAATGAATGCTTTCCTAAAGGAGTTACTTGAAGAATAACTCCTTTAGGAAAGTATCGACAAACCGAGCAGCAATTGGTCACACGGAACGGGCGGGTTGCAAGAAGCGAGGTTTGTCAATGCAACATAGGAGTTACTTGAAGAATAACTCCTTTAGGAAAGTATCGACAAACCGAGCAGCAATTGGTCGCACGGAACGTGCGGGTTGCGAGGAGCGAGCTTTGTCAATGCAAAACAAAGGAATTACTCGAAGAGTGATTCTTTCAAAAAAGAGGGAACATAAATCCAATAAAAGAATGCTATTGCCCGCCAAATGTCATTTTGGCGGGCAATTTTTCCATTTTCACAGCACGGTTTCCTAATAAATCTGCCAAATAGTTAAATATTGAAAAATTTCCGTAATTTAAAGGAGAAACTTTTTGCTCCTATTAAGTTTTCGCAGTATCTTTGCACAGCAAAATAAATTAGGGAACAGTAGTGAAAGTCAACAGCGAAAAAAAGGAGATTTACAGCTTGATTGTCGAAGCGGCGCACACGTTGTTCATTGAGCACGGAATCAAGGACGTGAAGATGGACGACATTGCAGCAAGGCTTTCGATATCAAAGCGTACCATATACGAGCTTTTCAAAGACAAGGAGGAGTTGTTGCTCGAAGTCTTGAAATTCCAGAATGACAAGATGAGCGAGAACGGACGCGAAATTGTACGCAACTCGTCACACATACTCGAGATTATCCTGAAGCTATTCAACCTGCATTTCAAACTGCTGAAAAAGGTCAACAACAAATTCTTTGCCGACCTTGGAAAATACCCGAGAATATGCCAGGAAAGACAGAGCAAGGAGGCGCTGAACGCAAAGAAATTCAGTGCATGGATGGAGGTTGGACGACAGCAGGGACTGTTCCGCGAAGATGCAGACTTCAATATCTTCACATTTATCCTGAAGCGTGACCTGACAACGATTCTTGAAGTGAAGATGCAGAAAGGACACACCGATCTCGGCAAATACACCCCCGAGGAACTGGGAAGAAAGCTCATTCTCTTTTACCTGAGAGGCATATCTACGCCAAAAGGCCAACAGATTATTGAAGAATATTTGAAGGAAAACGAAATAATAATAGAATAGTTATGAAGATGAAGATGCGATTAATGACAATTATTGCTTTTCTGACAGCATTCACACTCACGACAAATGCACAGGAGAGCGCTCCTACAATGCACATCACACTCGACAAGGCTATCGAGTTGGCATTGAGCGACAACCCGACAATGAAGGTTGCCGAGAAGGACATTCAGCTCAAGGAAATTTCAAAGACCGAGGCATGGCAGAACCTTTTGCCATCGGTAACACTTGACGGTGCAATCCAATATAATATCAAGGTTGCCGGCATGAAAGTCGATATGGGCGACGGCAATGTCAGAGAGATGAAGATGGGTAAGGACGGTTCTAACACTTGGAACGCTGCATTGCAGGTGGCTATTCCACTCTATGCTCCTGCGGTATACAAGGCGATGAACCTTTCGGAGAGCGACCTTCAGCTTGCTGTCGAGAAGAGCCGCGGCTCAAAGATCGATCTCATCAACCAGGTTACAAAGGCTTACTATCAGTTGATGCTTGCACAGGATTCATACGAGGTACTCAACGAGAACTACAAGCTTGCTGTGGCAAACTACGATATCGTGAACAAGATGTACGAGCAGGGAAGAGTGAGCGAGTATGACAAGATCAACGCCGAGGTACAGAAGAACAACGCATGGCCATCAGTGGTAAGCGGAAAGAACAGCGTTGAGCTTGCACAGTTGCAGCTGAAGGTGCTCATGGGAATCACTGCTGATGTAAAGTTCATCGTTGCCGACAACCTAAAGAACTATGAAGGCGAAATGGCAAAGGCACTGACAAACGACATTGACCTGAGCAACAACTCATCATTGAAGCAGATTGACATGCAGGGCGAGCTCCTTCACAAGCAGTACAAGATGCTGAACACATCGTTCCAGCCAACGCTTGCGCTCGTGGGCAGCTATCAGTACCAGTCAATCTCAAACACTAATTGGAACATTGCAAAATTCAACTGGAGCGATGCTGCATCAATAACATTGTCATTGAGCATTCCCCTTTACAAGGCCGGAAACTTCACAAGCCTCAAGACAAACAAGATTCAGCAGCAGCAGCTTGCCGAGACAAGAATAAACACAGAGCGTATGTTGAGCATGCAGGCACAGAGCTACGTTGACAACATGACTGCAAGCGCAGAGCAGCTGCAGAGCAACAAGGCTGCGGTGGAACTTGCCGAGAAGGGTGTGGAAATCAGCCAGAAGCGTTACGACGTGGGTAAAGGCACAATCCTTGAGCTTACAAACTCACAGGTATCACTCACAAACACAAGATTGTCGTACAACAACACCATCTACGACTACCTGGTGGCAAAATCGGATTTGAACAAAGTACTTGGAATAGAATAAATAAAAAAACACATACCTATGAAAAAGAATTTGAAATTCATTGCTATGGCAGCAACAGTGCTGTTGTGTGCCTGCGCAAAGACAGAGGAGACTGCAACAACAGTAACAGTCGTGGAGAACCCAAAGGTAAAGATTGCGGGTGTTACAACAGAGGCAGTACCACAGTTGGAGGAGTATGCCACAACTGTTGAGGCAAAGGTCAAGAACAGCATCATCCCTAACTCTCCATTGCGTATCGAGAAGATTTTCGTGGAGGTTGGCGACAATGTGAAGAAGGGCGACAAGCTTGTACAGCTCGACGCAAAGGACCTCGACAAGTTGCAGTTGCAGTATGAGTACCAGTTGGTTGACTTCAAGCGTGTTGAGGAGCTCTACAAGGTGGGCGGTATCTCAAAGGCTGAATATGAGAATGCAAAGACACAGCTCGAGGTAACAAAGAAGACTCTCGACAGCCGCACCGAGAACACAGTTCTCGTTAGCCCTATCGACGGTGTGATTTCGGCACGTAACTACGATGACGGCGACATGTACGGTGGTCAGGTAATCCTTGTTGTCGAGCAGATTTCTCCAGTGAAGATGAAGATCAACATCAGCGAGTCATACTATGCAAAGACAAACAAGAACCTTGACGTGACACTCAAGTTCGACGCTTATGGCGATGAGGAGTTCAAGGGTAACATCGATATCATCTACCCTACAATCGCAGCAGCATCACACACATTCCCTGTTGAGATTACTGTGGCAAACGAGAACATGAAGATCCGTCCCGGAATGTATGGCAAGGCTGTGGTCAACTTCGGTACAAAGGAGCATGTCGTAGTACCTGACCAGGCTGTAATCAAGCAGGCAGGCAGCGGCGACTACTATGTATACACATACGAGAATGGCAAGGTTTACCACAACAAGATTGAGCTTGGTCGCCGTCTCGGCAACCGCTATGAGGTAATTGAGGGTATCGTTCCCGGCTCACAGGTTGTAGTAGCCGGCAAGGAGGGCCTTGCAAATGGCATCGAAGTGGAAGTTATTGAATAAGAAACAGATTAAAACAAGACAATATGAGTGTATATGAAAGTGCCGTAAAAAGGCCTATTATGACCGCTCTATGCTTTATTGCGGTTGTAATATTCGGTATCTTCTCTTTCTCGAAGCTACCAATTGACCTCATGCCGGATATCGAGACAAACACCATCATGGTCATTACCAGCTATTCAGGTGCAAGCTCATCCGACATTGAGAACAACTTGACACGCCCACTTGAGAACTCACTGAACTCGGTGGAACACCTCAAGCACATCACATCAAACTCAAAGGAGAACATCTCTATCATCACTTTGGAGTTTGAATATGGATATGACATCGACGACTTGACAAACGATGTACGCGACAAGCTCGACATGGTAACATCTATGTTGCCTGACGGCATCAGCAACCCTATCATCTTCAAGTTCTCTACCGACATGATTCCTATCATGATGCTTTCGGTAAAGGCAGAGGAGAGCCTTCCAGCGCTCTACAAGATCCTCGACGACAATCTCGCCAGCCCATTGGCACGTATTGACGGAGTGGGTACCGTGTCTATCACAGGTGCTCCAAAACGCGAGATCAACATCTACATGAACCCCGAGAAGATGGAGGCATACAACATCACCGTGGAGAGTGTAAGCTCGGCCATTGCAGCCGAGAACAGAAACGTCCCAGGCGGTAGCTTCGACATCGGTAACAACACCTATGCATTGCGCGTTGAGGGCGAGTTCAAGAGTCCAAAGGAGATGTTGAACATCGTGGTCGGCTCATTCAACGGTGCAAACGTCTACCTCAAGGATATCGCACGCCTTGTGGACAGCACCGAGGAGCGTGCACAGAAGACATTCACTGACGGACAGCAGGGTGCGCTCATCACCATTCAGAAGCAGAGCGGCGGTAACTCGGTTCAGATTGCCAACCTGGTTCGCGAAAAGCTCCCCGAGTTGCAGAAGACATTGCCATCGGATGTAAAGATAGGTATCATCGCCGATACATCGGAGAACATCAAGCTTACCGTGAAGGCTCTTGCCGAGACCATCGCATATGCCCTTCTGTTCGTGATGGTGGTGGTATTCATCTTCCTTGGACGATGGAGAGCCACAGTTATCATCGGTATCACAATTCCGTTCTCACTCATTGCTTCGTTCATCTACCTTCTGATAAGCGACGGTTCATTGAACATCATCTCACTCTCTTGTTTGAGTATCGCTATCGGTAACGTTGTGGATGACGCCATCGTGGTTCTTGAGAACATTACAACACACATTGAGCGCGGTTCAAGCCCCAAGAGTGCTGCCGTACATGCTACAAACGAGGTGGCAATCTCCGTTATTGCATCAACCCTCACAATGTTGGCAGTGTTCTTCCCATTGACAATGATTACCGGTATGGCCGGTGTACTTTTCAGACAGCTCGGCTGGATGATGTGTATCATCATGGTGGTATCTACAATCTCGGCGCTGACACTCATTCCAATGATGTGTTCTCAGATGCTCAAGTTGCAGAAGAAGCAGAGCAAGTTCTTCAAGGTATTCTACACACCAATCGGCCGTGGACTCGACAAGCTCGACAACTGGTATGCGAAGCGAATCAATTGGGTTGTACGCCACCGTTGGACAACACTCATTGCCTGCTTCATGGTATTCATTGCCAGCCTTTTCACATTCCCACACATAAAGAGCGAGTTCTTCCCACAGCAGGATAGCGCCCGCGCAGCTGCCACATTGGAGCTCCCTATCGGTACACGCGTGGAGAGAGCACAGGAGATTGGTGAGGAGCTTACCAACCTTTGGATGAGCCGCTATGGCAAGGACATGAAGGCATGTAACTTCAGCGTGGGACAGGCCGATGATGAGAATGCATTCGCTTCTATCAGTTCAAACGGTACACACATCATCAACTTCAACATGTCGTTCGTGCCATTGACCGACCGTTCAATAGGCCTGGCCGACATCTGCGACCAGATGCGTAAGGACATCAAGAACTTCCCTGAGATTGCCCGCAGCAACGTCAAGCTTGGCGGTGGTGGCGGCGGTATGGGCGGCCAGACAAGTGCTTCGTTCGAGATTTACGGTTATGACTTTGCCATTACCGACAGCCTCGCAAAGCAGCTTTCCAACCGTCTCGATGATTCTCCACTCATCTCACAGGTAAACATCAGCCGTAGCGATTACCAGCCTGAGTATCAGGTTGAGTTCGACCGCGAGAAGTTGGCCATGCATGGTTTGAACCTGAGCACAGCTGCCACATACCTGCGCAACCGTTTCAACGGTTCACTCGCTACATACTTCCGTGAGGATGGTGACGAGTACGATGTAAAGGTACGTTTTGAGCCAGAGAGCCGTACAAGCATTGCAAACATTGAGAATATCATCCTATACTCAAACAGCGGTACAAAGGTACGCGTGAAGGATGTGGGCAAGGTCGTACAGCGCGAGTTGCCTCCAACCATCGAGCGTAAGGACCGTGAGCGTATCGTAAAGGTTGATGCCATTATGGCTGCAGGCGCAGCACTCAGCGACGGTGTTGCCTACGGTATGGGAGTAATTGATGAGATGACAATCCCAAGCGGTTATACAATACAGGTTGCCGGTTCGTATGAGGACCAGATGGAGTCAAATGCCGAGATGGGTGTTCTTGCATTGCTCATCATCATATTGGTATTCATTGTGATGGCAGCACAGTTCGAATCACTCACCTATCCGTTCATCATCATGTTCTCTGTTCCATTTGCCTTGAGCGGTGTATTGCTCGCGCTCTACATTACCGGAACAACAATGAACATCATGTCAATACTCGGTGCCATCATGCTTATCGGTATCGTAGTAAAGAACGGTATTGTGCTCATTGACTACACCATGCTGTTGCGTGGCCGCGGATTGGGTATCATCACCGCTACAGTGCGTGCAGCACGTAGCCGTCTGCGTCCTATCCTCATGACAACACTCACAACCATCCTTGGTATGGTGCCATTGGCAACAAGCCAGGGCGTAGGTGCCGAGATGTGGCGTCCATTGGGTGTGGCCGTTATCGGTGGTCTTACAATATCTACAATCATGACATTGGTATACACTCCTGTCATGTACTGTATCTTCGGTTGCAACGGTATCAAGCGCAACCGCAAGAAATTGAGAAAGCAGCGCGAACTCGATCAGTACTGGAACGAGCACAAGAGCGAGGAGATGCTCATTCACGCTAAGAAATAAGGATTAACAATATCCGGGGTGGCCCACACCACCCCGGAACAAAAACAAGAAATATATGAAAGGTGTATTTATAGCTTTTGACCAGGCGCACAAGGATGCTGTCATCAGCACACTTGACCGACTCAACTGCCGCGGTTTCTCATTCATCGAGCAGTTGCAGGGACGTGGCAGCAAGACCGGCGAACCACACTACGGCACACACGCTTGGGCATCAATGAACTCAGGCATCATCACAATGGTTGACGACGCAATCGTAGAGAAGCTGTTGGCTGCACTCAAGAAGATTGATGAGAATGCCGAGATGCTGGGTTTGAGAGCATTCGTATGGAACATTGAGCAGTACTATTGATATACTGCCTGAACAAAATAGATAGCGCCGCCTTCTGAATCCAGAAGGCGGCGCTATCATATATACAGATATATTATTACTCGAACACTCTCAGGCAGTTATCATTCGGACGGCGCACACGCAGGATGCGTGCCATCTCGGTAGCAAGAATATTTGCAGGAGTCAGTTTCTCCTCTACAGAATGTTCAACACCTGCACCATATATCATTACGGGGAACATTACAGGAGAACGATAGACCTGGCGCGACACGAGTAGTTCATCCTCTATAAGCCTCCAACCCGGCATCAGACGCAGCCACAGATCACCGGAACCTACAGGATTATATCCGTTCTTCGCAAACTGCAGTTCCGGGCTCAACATACCGCCAAGGCGATAAATCGTGAAGACATCCTCAACACCGTCGAGCGACTTCAGGAACTCCACAGCCTGTGAAACTACAGTCATCTTGTCAAGGTTCATGCGCTCTATGAGCTTGTTGTCAAGGAACAGCTGTGTTCCATGAACACCTTCGATATAATCGCCCTTGCCGAACTTGGCACCCAGGTAGATATTCAACAATGTCTGGATGCGCTCTGAATACAACGTACCCGAGGGGAAACGGTAGCTGCTGTTCTCATCTCCGTTTTCCATGACATAGCCTGTTGATGACAACGAGATGACAACATTTGAAAGACCATAGCGTTTGTCGAGTTCGCAGAACAGCTGCGCAAGATTACGGTCAAGACGGGCATATATATCCTGGACCTCAATTGGACGGTGCGACATTGGCGCACCATCATAATTTCCGGCGTAATAGGTCAGGGCAAGACAATCCACGACATCGTCCTTACCGACATTGCTGTTGTCAAGGAACGCAAAGGCCATCTCATTTATCTCGTCATTTATGCAGGCTGTTGTCTTGTATGTGATTACATTCTTCTTGCCATCGAAAGAGTATGAGAATGACGACGGTGCCTTCTCACCGAAATTGTTGTACTCGCCGGTGCGGAGCAGAGGTGTCCACTTGCGCGACTTGCCATGGATCTCCTTGTTCATATCGGCTGCCCATGATGGATAGAGACCATAGTATGAGGAGCTGCTCCAATAACCGGCCATATTGTTCTTCCACAGCACGATATCAGCAGCGTGACCGCCGGCAAGCACTGCTGCATCGCCATCGGGGGCAATTGAGCATACAATGGCATTGCCACGTGTAGAGCGTTTTATCTCATCGGTAATTGTGATGGACTTCAACGATGCCGGCGACAAGGCCTCATTGGAGTATACTCCCTTACAGTTCTTGTCCTCGACACAGTTTACCACACGCAGTGATTTGCGGTCGAGCCAACGCTCGGCAACAATGCCGCTGACATAAGGGTTGGTTCCGGTTGAAAGTGTTGCGACAGCCGTTGCCCTGTCGATGTTGTCAAAGGCATAATAGGCATTCTCATAGACCTTGCCACCATACATGAGACGCTTGAAACCGCCTTCGCAGTAGAGGTTCTCGAATTCGTAAAGGAAATCGGTCCTCAACTGGTCAACGACAATACTTACATAAAGTTTTGGAGCTTTATTGCTGCGCTGTGCGAAGAGTGATGTGGTACAGCACAGCAATGCAATCAGACAATATTTAAATCGCATATTCTATCCTTGTAAATGTGAAACAATGAACGCACGAGCAATGCTGCCGCGCAGAAGTATATGGGTGCTGGATAAACCTGCAGACCGAACAATGCCGTAAGTACAAAAAGTGCCACGAATGCAACCTGAACCCAAGCAACGGTCATGGATTTATGCTTTCTTATACGGCATACATATATTGGCATGAGCACGAGTGCCAATGGGTTGAGCAATACGATGAGCCAGTTAACATCAACCGCGGGATGCTCCGAGAAAAGAGCCATGAAAAGCAACAGAGCTCCCGCCAGTCCCTGCACCGACATGAGCAGCACATCCACGCCCCAATAGGTCCTACGGCTGCGCAACTCGCACAGCATGGCAATGAATGTTGCAAGCAGCAGCAGCAACGAGGCATTGAAAGGAGTGAAATTGTTGCGTACTACGGGTTTCTGCACCTCCTCGAGCATCACACTCTTTTCACGCACAAACTTGCGCTCAGTTCCATCAGCGGCAACGATGTACATACCGTCGAGAGCATCCATATAGCTGAGCGGCAGGAACTGCGATGTTTCGCGTGTAAGCAGCTCATCGACACCGGCACCAAGCAGAAGATTGATACCGAATGTATACCAGGGATGGTCAAACGAAGGCAGATTCAACGCATCGCGGTATGTTTTGTCAACCGGAGCATCGCCTTTGTACACCACTGTACCATTTGCAGCAACAGCCTCAAGAAGCTTGTCACGGACCTTTGTAGTACAGTTATTGTCGAGATAACGGTAGCGGTAAACCCTGTTCTCGGGCCTGATGTTGACAAGCAGAGTCCTGAACAACGAACGGGCCTCCTCATCACTCAGATCAATGGCCTGCTCCACCACTCCCGATCCACGCAACTCGTACTCGGGCAGGAAATTCTCAAAATCAATGCAGCCCACCAGGTAGTCGGTCTCGCCAAGAACAAAGCGCCACCCGAAGTTGGGAGTGCTGAAATCGAAACAGCCATAATTGAACACGACATCGATATCCTTTGCCGTATCGCGGTAACGCAGGGCCGTGTGGCCATAAAGCGCATAGGCTTCATCTCCCGGCGAACAGGTAAGCACACTGAACGTCGCCTCGGCACGTGCAGTATACGCCATTGATAGTCCAAGGAGACAAAACAACACTATTCGTCTGATTATATTCATAAATATATCTGATTCTTAAAATTATGCAAATATAGGAACAAACGAGCGAGAAATACGAAGCTTGCTTCGGTATTTTTCAAAGCGAGTGCAGAATATTTTCAAACTTCAGCTCAAAGACAAATACAAACGAGCGAGAATTATGAATTTGCCTAAAAAATTCACAGTTGGCTGTAAAAATGTTATAATTACACATAAAACTGTATATTTATAAGCCAAATGCAATATCCGCGAGCCATTTATTTAAAAATATGAATTATTTGATGTATCTTTGCAAACAATTTAACATTGACGGGTTTTGAATCTCATTATTGACATAGGGAACAACAGTGCCAAGTTTTTTCTTTTCAAGGGAGAACAGTTGATTCTCCATACAAGGAAAAGCAACTCATCATTCGACGTTATAGACGAATGGAACAGACTGTACAATATTGAGAAAGCCATAATTTCATCAGTCATTGTGGAGACCCCCGAACTGTCGGAGGCTATTTCGGGCCTGCAATGCCCAGTTGTAAGATTCAGCAACAGCATGCCATTGCCGCTTGAAATAAACTACAGGACTCCACACACGTTGGGCAGTGACAGGATTGCGGCTGCAGTTGGTGCATGGAACGAGGCTCCGGGACGCAACATGCTTGTGATAGATGCGGGCAGCGCCATTACAATAGACTTTGTAGGGAAGGACGGAAAGTACAATGGCGGCAACATCGCACCCGGAATAAAGATGCGTCTGAAGGCACTGCACGAATACACCTCACGACTGCCAATGGTTGAAAAGGATGGCGACACACCTACCATAGGTTATGACACCGAAACTGCCATCAGAAGTGGCGTGATAAATGGCATCTGCCACGAAATTGAGGGCTATATTAACGAATTTAAACAGAAATATTGCGATGTTTTGGTTTTTTTAACGGGCGGCGATGAAAAACCCTTGAAAAATCGCATAAAAAGTTGCATATTTGCAGATAAATATTTGGTCGCGAAAGGACTGAATAGAATTTTACTTGATTATGGCAATGAATAAAAAGATATTTGCACTTCTGATGGTTATGTTTTCCGTTATCGGCGCTTGGGCCGATAACGGAATCAACTCTCCATACTCACGTTATGGAGTGGGCATACTCTCGGACCAGAGCCTTGGCATCAACAGACAGATGGGAGGCTTGGGTTACGCATTGCGCACACACCGTTTCGTGAACATACAGAACCCTGCATCGTTTTCAGAAGCCGACACACTTACAATGCTTTTTGAGGCCGGATTCTCATTGCAGAATGTGAATTTCAAGGAGGGAAGCAGACGCATCAATGCAAAAAACGCGAGCTTTGACTACCTTGCCATACAGTTCCGCCTTTGCAAAGGCCTTGGATTGTCAGCAGGTTTCCTGCCCTATTCAAATGTAGGCTACTCGTTCAGCACTACATCGTCACAGGGCACAAACGAGGTGCACACCGAGACATACAGCGGAACAGGCGGACTTTACCAGCCATACATCGGCCTTGGATGGAAACCTTTCTCCTGGGTTGCAGTAGGTGCGATGGGTTCATACATCTATGGCGACATCACACACCAGGTTGTCTCGGAGTTCGCGAACAGCACAGCCCGTTCAAAGGTGTACAATGCGGCGATAAAGAATTACAAGGTAGACTTCGGCGTGCAGTTCATGGCAAAATTGGCGGCAAAGCATCATCTGACACTTGGAGCGGCATATTCGTTAGGACATGATCTGAATGCCAAGGCGACATTGACAAGCACCACATCGGGTGCAATTGATGAGGTAACAATTCCGAACGGTTTCCACCTTCCACACACATATGGTGGAGGTTTGGCCTACAGATACAATGACCGCCTGACAATCGGTGCCGATTATACCTACCAGCAATGGAGCACATCGACATTCTTTGACCAGGGAGAAACCGACAAGGATGACAGGATAAGTACAGGTACCGACAGATGCAAGATATCTTTGGGTGCGGAATACTCTCCGAACGAAGTTTCGAAGAACCTGCTCAAGATGATGAGCTACAGAGCCGGAATACATTATGCACAGCCATACACCAAGATAAACGGTAAGGAAGGATGTGACGAATATGGTGTCAGCGCCGGATTTTCGTTGCCGCTTTATAACAGCAACAACAACTACAGTCACGGCACGCTGCATATTTCGGGACAGTTCATCCACCTTAGACCACGTTCGGCAGGGCTCATTACCGAGAACTATCTGAGACTCAACATCGGTATAACCTTCAACGAGAACTGGTTCATGAAGTTAAGAGTAAGATAAACAAAATATAAGACGATTAAAGATGAAAAGACTATTATTTGCACTTATTGCACTTGTTGCAATGACAGCCAACGCACAGAACGGCGTTAGCAACCCTTACCGTTTCGGTCAGGGCGAGGACAGTGTACGATGCATCCAGAGCATCAGTATCATGAACACAAACGTAAAGAACAAGGATTACAAGATCGCATACGACGCATGGAAGGTCCTTTTCGACGAGTTCCCTGTAGCACGTGTCGATACATACACAAACGGTATCAAGATTCTGAATGAGTTCATCAGCAAAGAGTCTGACCCTCAGAAGAAGGAGGACTACATCAACGAGCTCATGTCAATCTATGACCAGCAGATCAAGTACCTCAGCCAGCTCCAGGCCATCACAAAGACAAAGTTGTCTGAAGGTCAGATCCTTGGCAAGAAGGTCATCGACCTCATCAAGTACCGCAAGAATGCTCCTGTAGAGGAGGTTTATGACATGCTCTCAAAGTCTGTAGCTCTTGAGCAGGGCCAGTCGGAGTATGTCGTGACCGAGCTTTTCATGAAGTATTCAGGTTTGAAGTACAAGAACGACAACAGCCACGGCGAGCAGATCATCGAGGACTACCTCAACGCATCGGTATATATCGTTGACGTACTTGACAAGTACCATGACAATATCGAGAAGTGCCTCCAGAAGTATCAGGAGGAGGGCGATCCAAAGGATAGCATCAACGCCGGCAAATACAGCAAGATGATTGATGCATCACGTGTTGCAAAGAGCAATATCGATGCATACTTCATCAACAGCGGCGCAGCATCTTGCGAGGACCTCGACAGAATCTACGCACCTCTCATCGAGGAGAACAAGAACAACATCGAGTACCTCAACAAGGTCATCACTGTAATGGCTATGCTCAGATGTACAAACCAGGATGCATATCTTGCAGCATCAGAGTATGCTTTCGAGATTGATCCAAACCCGACATCAAAGGCTGCCATGGGTTGCGGTTACCGCTACTTCAAGAAGGGTGAGATTGACAAGGCTATGGAATACTTTGACCGCGCTATCGAGCTCGAGGCCAGTGTAACCAACAAGTCTGAGCTCTGCTACAAGGTTGCCGACATCTACTACCAGCTCAGCAAGTATGGCAAGGCACGTGCATATGCCCAGAAGGCTCTCGCCCTCAACTCAAAGTATGGTGCGCCACACATCCTCATTGCACAGTGTTATGCAGCAACTCCAACATGGAGCGATGACAACACACTCAACAACTGTACATACTACTTGTGCATCGACCGTCTTGAGCGTGCAAAGAGCGTTGACCCATCAGTGAAGCGTGACGCCGACAAGCTCATCGCTGCTTACAAGAAGTACACACCTTCAAACGAGGAGTTGTTCATGAAGGGTTACAAGAACGGCGAAAAGGTTACAATCGGTGGTTGGATCAATGAGACAACTACTATCCGCTAATATAAGCAAAAAAATATGTCGTACAACAACTGCCTTTATGGTGGTTGTTGTACTGATTTTACTATCATCGTGCAAGGAGAGCAGCCGCGGAACTGTTCCATCATTTGAGTTCCCCGACTCCATTGCCATCATGAGCACATATGACGTGAACACCATGATCAGTGATTCCGGGCACATAAGATACAACATAGAAGCCGAGGAGTGGTTTGTATACAGCAAGCGTCAACCGCCATATTGGGCATTCGAGAAGGGCATATACCTTGAACAGTATGACACGTTGATGAATGTCGAGTCGACCATCAAATGCGACACCGCATACTACTTCAACCAGGCAAAGCTCTGGAAACTCATCGGCAATGTCAATATGACAAACCCAAACAACCAGCGTTTCTACACCGACCTGCTCTATTGGGACCAGGAAGAGGAACTCATATACTCCGATGCCTATATCAGGGTCGAACAGGAGGACCAGATTACCGAGGGTGTGGGATTTTCATCGAACCAGGACCTTTCGGTCTGGCAAATAAGGAACACAAAAGGAATTTATACCGTCGATAACTGATATATGTTGACACTCATTCTACAACTTGCAATTGTCATTCTATTCTCGGCACTTTTTTCGGGAATGGAAATTGCCTTTGTATCATCGAACAGACTATTGTTAGGCATTGACCAGAACAACCGTTCAATCACATCATATGTGATAGACAAGTTCTACTCAAACAGCAACAATTTCCTTTCGAGCCTTCTCGTGGGCAACAACATATCCATTGTCATCTATGGTATGCTCATGGCCCAACTGCTCAACATGACAATACTCAAAGGCCTTGAAGGAACAGCATCGCTCAACCTGCTGCTCGAGACCATCATATCTACAATTGTCATCATCTTTGCCGGCGAATTCATTCCAAAGGCACTGTTCCGCATAAACCCCAACCGCTCACTCAAGCGTTTTGCGCTCATTACATACCCCATCTACATACTCCTATACCCATTGTCGCGTTTCACTACCATCTGTTCTACGCTGCTCCTGCGCCTTACAGGAACAAAAATAGAGAACGAGACACGCGATACGACATTCTCAAAGACCGAACTGAACAACCTCATTCTCTCGTCAATAGAGAATGCCGATGATGAGGAGGCAATTGACAACGACGTGAGGATTTTCCAGAACGCGCTCGACTTCTCGAACATCAAGGTAAGGGACTGTCTTGTTCCACGAACCGAGATAGAAGCCGTAGAATACAATACACCGCTTGAGGAACTGAAATCGGTATTCATCGAATCGGGCCACTCCAAGATTGTCGTATACAAGGAGAATATCGACGATGTCATCGGTTACATACACTCATCGGAATTGTTCCGTCTGGGCAAGAAATGGCAGCAGAAGATATGCAAGATGCCTATCGTACCCGAGACTCTGTCGGCACAGAAACTAATGCGCACACTCATGCAGCAGAAGAAATCATTGGCAGTGGTTGTCGATGAATTCGGCGGCACATCGGGAATAGTGTCACTTGAGGACCTCGTAGAGGAGATTATCGGCGAGATCGAGGATGAGCACGACAACCAGAACCTTGTCGCCAAGTCATTGGGCAACAACGAGTATCTCCTTTCGGGACGTCTCGAGATTGAGCGCATCAATGAGCTTTTTGATTTGGGCATCCCCGAATCAGATGAGTATCAGACACTTGGTGGTTTCATCCTATCACACCACCAGCGTTTCCCACAGCTCAACGAAGTAATAAACATCGGCAAGTACAAGATACGCCCGATCAAGCAGCACAGTACAAAGATTGAGCTGGTAAAACTGTCATTGATTGGATAATATGAATACATGATGGCGCCGACAGGACCTTCGGCAATGCCACTTTGCAAGAATAATGGATGAAAATCGTAAAAAAGGCGATTTTCATCCATTATTCAGTTAAGTTTTTTACATAAGTATTACAATTATTCAAAGCAATTTACTAACTTTGCCGTGATATACATGCAAAAATCAATAAACTAAAAATAAAAAAATAAGACTATGGCTACATTACAAAAGCTACGTAACAAAGGCTCACTGCTCATTGCCTTCGTCGGCATCGCGCTCTTCGCGTTCATAGCAGGAGACATTGTAAAACTTTTCCAGAAAGCGCCTGAAGAGGCTGTTGTCGGTACAGTCAATGGCGAGGGTATTACCGTCAGCGATTTCTATGAGTTCCGCAACCAGTGTGAGCAGGCATACAAGTTGCTCAACGGCGCAACATCTCTTGATGAAAGCAATCAGGAGGAGATTACACAGATGGCATGGAACACTTTGACAAACTACAAGTCATTGACAGCTCAGGCTGCAAAGGCCGGTTTGACAGTTACTCCCGAGGAGCTCAGCTACATCCTGAGCACAAACTGGGGTGGTATTGCACAGCAGTACACAAGCCGTTTGCCACAGGTATTCGCTACACAGACAGGCGCATTCAACGTCGAGTTCATCAACTCTATCAACTCTGAGTACAACACATACAAGGAGAGCGGTGCAATGCCTGAGGAGTTGGCACTTCTTCACGATGCATGGAAGTTCATCGAGACAAGCCTTGTAAGCGACGTTATCAGCAGAAAGTTGATGAACGTATACGCATTTTGCTCAACTACACCTAACCAGGCTGTTGCACAGAGCAACTTCGACCTCAACAACAACACATACAGCGTTGAGATTGCAGCATACCCATACAACAGCTTTGATGAGAGCCAGGTAGCAGTAAGCGACCAGGAGATCGAGGAGTTCTACAACGCAAACAAGGAGAACTACTTCAAGGTTCCATTCAACTTGTATGACATCTACTACATCAACCAGGAGATCAAGCCAACAAGCAAGGACATCAATGCAGTACGCGCAGAGCTCGACAGATACGCTGCATCATTGAAGGAGGAGAATGCCGATGTTGAGGATATCGCTCTCTACTCATCATCAGAGTGCCCTTACGATGGTTTCTTGTGGACAATCGACGCTATTACAATTGACAGCGAGAACCAGACATACGTGAACAAGTTCAAGGAGAACCACAAGTTCCACGTTCAGCAGAACAATGTAGGTGAGGTTGCCGCTCCATTCGAGGACAGAAACGACAACACTATCAGCCTCGTAATGAACGTAAGAAAGGCAATGGTTCCCGACACTATCAAACTTCGCGCAATCGCTATCCAGAGCGAGTCTGCCGAGGAACTCAACGCTACTGCAGACAGTCTGCTCAACGCATTGAACAACAAGGCTGACTTCAACAAGCTCGCTGAGAACTACAGCGCTGACACTGTAGAGTTCAAGACAAAGAACTTCATCACAACAATCGGTTTCATCCCAACACCTGAGGCTCAGAACAAGGTATACACAGCCAAGGTTGATGCTTATGACGTAATCGAGTTCGGCGAAAACGCAAAGCTCATCTTCCAGGTTATGGAGACAAAGGGTTCTGTTGAGGCATACGACGCACTCATCATCGAGCGTAAGATCCCTGTAAGCGCCGAGACATACAACCAGGAGTACAACAAGTTGAGCCAGTTGGTAACATCTTGCAAGAATGTAGAGGATTTGCAGAAGAACGTTCTCCCAACATCATACCGTCTTGAGCAGCAGCGTTCACTCAATCCAAACAGCATGAACATTGCAAACAAGCCAGGTACAAGAGAGTTGTTGAAGTGGGTTCTCGGTGGCAGAAACGTTGGCGACATCTCTAACATCCACGAGTACATCTCTGGCAACAAGAAGTACTTCATCGTTGCTGCTGTAAGCGAGATTACTCCAGAGGGCTATGTTGCTCTTGACAAGGTTAAGGAGAACATCAAGTTCCAGCTCACAAACGAGAAGAAGGGCGACCTCATCGCAGCCGAGTTGAACGGCAAGAACATCGACGAGTTGAGAGCCAACGAGAACATCAAGTTCAGCACAACTGACCAGGTTGAGTACAAGAAGGCTACATCAGTACAGTCAATCAACGCTGACGAGTTGGTTATCAGCGCAGCAGTTGCCAACATGGAGGCAGGCGAGGTAAGCGCACCAATCAAGGGCGACAACGCTGTATATGTTGTAAAGGTTCTCTCTAAGGAGGCAAAGAACGCCGAGTTCAATGCACAGGCAGAGGCTGACTACATCCAGTCACTTGACTTCTACGGTAACCCTAACGTGATCGGCCAGCTCATCCAGGATGCAATTGGCAAGACATACAAGGTTGAGAACAAGGTATACGAGCATATGTAATTCCCAACCCGTACATATGTTCAAACCCTGTCGCAGAATTCTGCGACAGGTTTTTTTTCTTTTAATGACCTATTTCTTTGAATAAGGTCAAAAAAAGTAAAAAAAAAATGTTACAATTCGCTACATCTTTCGTTTACATGATAGAGAGACATATAATGAGCGACAAGACACTTACCACGGTATTCACAAAGCTACGGAAGAAATTCCTGAACATGGCGATGACAATCCTCCCCGACGAGGAGGATGCTGCCGATGCCCTGCAGGATGCATTCTGCAAACTTTGGCCACGGCGCGACACCATCAACGATGAAGCCAAGGCCGAGGCTCTGACCGGCGTAACCGTGCGTAACATATGCATTGACAGGACAAGGAAACGTACATTACCCACAGTACCGCTCGACGAGGAACACGACACGATAAACAACGAAAGCACATACAGTGAACGTGAAGATAAATACAACAGAGTAAAAGCAATCATAGACAACGAACTTACCGAACTGCAAAGAAGGATAATTGAGTTGAAAGAGATTGAAGGAGTAGAGATAGTAGAGATTGCCAGACGACAGCAGATGACAGAAAGCGCAGTAAGGATGAATCTGTCAAGGGCAAGAAACAGAATCAGGGAATGCTACAGAAAGGAGGCCGGAGATGAACAATAAGAGAACAGACAGGAACTACGACGTTGAGTATTGGCTTGCGCTCAGCGAGAAATACTTCGATGCACTGACCACCATTGAGGAAGAGAAAACGTTGGCACAGTTCCTTGCAAGCGATGCGGCCAACGACCCGGCTTTCAACGAGATAAAGGTTGTCATGGGCTACTTCAGCACAGGCAAGAGCATTACTCAAAAGGCAAAGAAAAAACGCACGATCGGCAAAGTGACGCAATGGGCATCAATAGCTGCCTGTGCAGCAGCCATCGCATATATAGGCACACAGATGGGGCAAGACAGAACATTGGCCGAGCCGGAAAGCAAAGAGATTTACTATGCCTACATTGATGGAAAAGAGTACACCGATGAGGAGTTTGTAATGCAGCATATGCTCGCGACAATGAGCAGAATGAGTTCTTCGGGCGACAATGTCATCGAGCAGCAGATGGGAGCCATGTTCAGAATAAACAATTGAAAACGATAGAATTAGAGATATGAAACGGCTGATATTTATACTCACAATGTGTCTTATGGCAACAATTGCCAATGCACAGAAGAACATGGAGATCTCATCCCTGTTCAAGAGCAAAGAGAGAAGCAGATACGGTTTCAGTGCTGCAATCATTGAGGGCAAGAGCCTGAAAAAATATGACCTCACACTATTCAAGAGCGTTACCACAACCAAAGGAATGTGGTTCGATGAACTTGAAGGAATGGTCGAGAATGACAGCAAGGCCGCTATCGACAAGGAGTGCGGTTATATCAACGGCAAGCTATACTATGGGTTCTACCAGTTCAAGCCCGAAAACGGGAAATACCGATACATATTCTACCGTAACAGTTCCCTGCGCGATGATGAGCCCGACGAAGTAACCATTGTATACATGGAGGGATACCCCACCCTTGAAGAACTTAAAAAAATGTTCCGCTGATGAAAAGACTCATTTTATCAATGCTGCTTTTGGTTATGGTAACGACAGCCTACCCGCAATTGGGAGGGCGATTGGGCAAGATTGTTGACAGAGGGAATGAGAAGGTAGACATCATATTGGTCGATTCCGTAAACCTTGATGCAGAAACCGCACAACATTATATCGACGGTATAAGGAATTATGTCAATAAAAAGGATATTCTCAAATACAGCAATGACCCGCAAGAACTTGAAAAGGAACTGGAAGAGATTAACGGTAGCGACATCATCATTTGGGAATGCAACACGACTAAAGGCTGGAAGAAACTGCATAAGACAATATCAAGACTTATACCGAAGACACGGTTCGGGATGGTTTGGAACCTCTACCTTTGGAAAAAGGAATGCGGCAAATATCCACGAATGCTCAAAAGCATCAGCATGTATGATGAGAAAGTCATACTTAAATACAACCACACGGCATACAGTCGCAACAAGTTGGACAGGCTTGACTTGGCAGCACTTGACAAGAGTGACAACAGGCTTGTTGTAATGTGTTACACAGGCACAAGACTTATATATTGGAGTAACAAACAATAAAAAACAACATATATGAAAAAGGTATTTTTAGCAGCGCTTATGCTGGTTTCCACACTTACAGCTACTGCGCAGAATGAGAAAAAGAGTACTGTCATTGAGAATGGTAATGAAACGACATTCATTTACCCAGCCAAGGTCATAGTAAACAAAGGTGCAACAACGACAGTGAAGATAACAGGAGAAACCGACGGCACTGAATACACCTATGATATTACCCAAGGCGAAAACAGCAAGGCACTCTACAAAGAGACCGACACAAATTGGGATTTCACCATTCCTTTTGTAAACAAGAAAAACACATCACTCTCGGGGCAACAGCGTGGTCGTTTCATCATTGACCCCACATTCGGGTTCGGATTGATTGGCGCAACAGAACAAGGCTCTAATGTAGACCTCTCTTTTGGCAATGGTTCTTTTGAGTATATTCTCGACCGCATAGTAGGCTTTGAATACAAGACCACACGCAAGTCACATGTTGGACTCACATTCGGTCTTGACTGGCGCAACTACAAGATGATTGGGAACAACAGATGGATGAAAAATGGCGACAACACCTTCATTGCCGGTTATCCCGAAGGTGCAGACATAGACTACTCACGCCTGCGTACACTCAGCCTCACATTGTCATTCATGTACGGATATGACTTCAACAGATATGTAAACATGAAGGTTGGTCCTGTTGTAAGTTTCAATACAAGAAGCAATATAAAGACATGCTATACATTGAACGGCGAGTCGTTCAAGGAGAAAGACAAAGAGATAAACATCACCCCCGTTACTGTAGACTTCAGGGCAGAACTCAACTTCCGTTTCGTGGGCCTGTATTTCAAATACTCACCCTGTAACGTGTTCAACACAAATTTTGGCCCCGCATTCAAGCCAATGTCGGCCGGTTTGCAGTTCAGTTTCTAAAATCAATTATATGTGATAAATGGCAGCTATGGCTGCCATTTATCATATATCCTTTATTTCAACTACCTCCAACACTCCTTCACTGGAAACCCTGAACCTCACATCATACCCCGCGAACGGCATTCCATAGACCCTCTCCGGGTCACTGTGATACTGCGGACGGGGGTCAAGTTCAAGCACCTTGCAAAGAGCGGCATAATCATCATTACTGAACATTGCGCGCAACTCATCGGGGATTGAGACCTCGACCTTTTCCCAGCGTTTCTCATCCACAAAGCCACTACGCACACCCACGTGTGCATCGGCATACTCAACATATGGCTTTATATCATATATTGGAGTGCCGTCTACAAGGTCGGCACCTGCAACCACAAGCGCAAGCCCGTCACTACCCTGCTCAACACCCAACAGACGCACCGATGACAATCCGAGAGCATTGGGGCGGAACGGCGAACGCGTGGCAAATACGCCCATATACTCGTTGCCACCAAGCAACGGCGGACGCACAAGCGGCGACCACTCTCCCTCCTTCTTTCCGTTGAGCGAAAACTCCCATATAAGCCACATATAATCAAAACCTTCAATGCCGCGCAAGGCATCTGCATTGGCATATTCGGGTTCAAAGAGCACGCGCCCAACAAGTTCCGGCACAAGGCCGCTCTGGCGCGGAACGCCGAACTTTGTTGTCAGTTGTGATCGGTAATATGCTATAGGTCGAATCTCCATCATCAAATCATTTGCACGCGAAGATAATAAAGCTATGATTATCCATTAATATTTTGACACGCAAATTTGCTGTTTAAGATATTTTTTCCTTTTTTTGTAGGTTAGAAAGTGTGTGCACCTGCGCACAGATTACAATGTATTAACTTATAACATTATAATAGTATATGGAAAAGATTATCGGCTTGATTGATGCCCCTTTTACTCCATTTTATGAGAACGGCGAAGTGAATTACGAACCAATTCCTGCATACGCACAGATGCTTGCCAAGAATGGCATGAAAGGCGTATTCATCAACGGTTCATCGGGCGAGGGTTACATGCTTACCGAGGAGGAGCGCATAAAGCTTACCGAGGCTTGGGTGGCTGCAGCCCCCGAGGGTTTCAAAATCATTGTTCACGTTGGTAGCACATGTGTCAAATCGAGCCGCAGAATGGCAGAGCATGCACAGAAGATGGGTGTGTTCGGTATTGGTGCAATGGCGCCTCCATTCCCAAAGGTAGGCCGTGTTGAAGAGCTTGTTAAATATTGCGAGGAGATTGCATCGGCAGCCCCCGAATTGCCATTCTACTTCTACCACATCCCTGCATTCAACGGTGCATTCCTTCCAATGGTAAAGTTCCTTGAGGCTGTTGACGGCCGCATCCCCAACTTCGCGGGTATCAAGTATACATTCGAGAGCCTTTACGAATATAACCAGTGCCGTCTGTACAAGAACGGCAAGTTCGACATGCTCCACGGCCAGGATGAGACAATCCTTCCTTGCCTTGCCATGGGCGGCGCACAGGGTGGTATCGGCGGTACAACCAACTACAACGGCTGCAACCTTGCCGGCATCATCGATGCATGGAATGCCGGCGACCTTGAGAAGGCACGCGAACTGCAGAACTTCTCACAGGAGGTCATCAACGTCATCTGCCACTATCGCGGCAACATCGTTGGCGGCAAGCGCATCATGAAACTCATTGGTCTTGACCTTGGCAAGAACCGCACTCCATTCCAGAACATGACCGACGAAGAGGAGGCTGCAATGCGCAAGGAACTCGAGGCTATCAACTTCTTCGAGCGTTGCAACAAGTTATAAAAACATTTACAGGGCGGGGCTACCCGCCCCTATATAATACGACAATAATATGAATTGGAATGAATATCTGAACGGTTGGGCGCAGCAGTACCGCGACGACCTTGTAAACAATATTATGCCTTTCTGGCTCAAGAACGGACTCGACCGCGTGAACGGTGGTGTATACACTTGTGTCGACCGCGACGGTTCACTCATCGACAGCACCAAATCGGTGTGGTTCCAAGGCCGTTTTGCCTTTGTATGCAGTTTTGCATACAACACTGTTGAAAAGAACCCCGAGTGGCTTGCAGCCGCAAAGAGCACAATCGATTTCATTGAGGCACACTGCTTCGACACCGATGGCCGCATGTACTTTGAAGTTATGGCCGACGGCACACCGCTACGCAAGCGCCGCTATGTATTCTCGGAGAGTTTTGCTGCCATTGCCATGGCCGAGTATGCAAAGGCAAGCGGCGACATGACATATGCCCAGAAGGCACTTGACCTTTTCAAGGACATACGCAAGTTCGTTGCCACACCGGGCTACATGGAGCCCAAGTACTTGCCATCACTGCAGGCTAAGGGCCACTCATTGGTAATGATCCTCATCAACACCGCATCGCGCATACGCAACGTCATCAGCGACCCTGTACTCGACCAGCAGATTGACGAGTCAATAGCATCGCTCAAAGATTTCATGAAGCCCGAGTTCGAGGCATTGCTTGAGATGGTTGGCCCCAACGGCGAGTTCATCGACACCATCAACGGACGCCTCATTAACCCGGGACACTGCATTGAGACAGCGTGGTTCCTGCTCGAGGAGGCCAAGCACCGCGGTTGGGACAAGGAACTTACACAGCAGGCCCTGCAGATTCTCGATTGGTCATGGGAATGGGGCTGGGACAAGCAGTATGGAGGTATCATCAACTTCCGCGACTGCCGTAACCTTCCACCACAGGACTACTCTCAGGACATGAAGTTCTGGTGGCCACAGACCGAGGCCATCATCGCCACACTCTATGCCTACGAGGCAACAGGCGACGACAAGTACCTCATCTGGCACAAGCAGATAAGCGAGTGGACATACGCCCACTTCCCCGATGCCGAATATGGCGAGTGGTACGGTTACCTGCACCGCGACGGCACCGTGGCACAGCCTGCCAAGGGTAACATCTTCAAAGGACCATTCCACATTCCACGTATGATGATCAAGTCATTCGAACTGTGCAACATCCTCACAGAAGAAAAGTAAAAGAGCCGGTCATCATAAATGACGGCAACCTATTATAAACAATAAGACACAGACCACCTCCACCCCCTGCCTGACAAATGGAGCGAGAGGTGGTCTTTTACAATTTATGAAAAAATACATAACTCTATCACTCCTTCTCCTTTGTTCAATGCTTGGCATGGCACAGAACCGCATTTCAGTGTCGCCAGCACAGCCATTGGACAATGCAGTCTCGGGGCACTATGCAGCCTGGACAAATGAAGGACTTGCGACCTACGGAGGATGCAACTTCCCCGACGTACCCTGTGCCGATGGCGGACAGAAAGTATACTACCCACGTGCCTATGGCGCCAGCGTGCAAGTGCCCGGCGGTGCCGTGTATCTTGGCGGAATGGACTCAACTGCTTCAATCAGCGAGTGCCTGTTCATCAATGCCACCGATGGTGCGGCCACCCCAATCGCATCATTGCCTGTGGCATTGGACAACTTTGCAGCCACCTATTACGACGGCATGCTTTGGGTAGCCGGAGGACAGACCAACGGCACTCCAAACAAGAATGTGTACGCATTGGCATTGTCAAGCGGAAATGTGAAAGCGGAAAGCAGTGGCAATGAATGGGCTGTTGTTGCCACACTGCCCGATGAGTGCCGCCTGCAGCCTTGCGTTACCGTACAGAATACTGCCGCCGGCTATGCGCTCTTTGTCTTTGGCGGATACCAGCCAAAAGCCGAAGGCATGGAAGCCAAGGTGCACACCGATGGTGTATACATGACCATCGCCGAACTGAAGAAAGGCGTTGCAGCACAATGGAAGCGCACTTCTCCGACATTGGCATGGATTGACAATGCCACGGATGGCAAGCGCAAGCAGAATATTCAGGCCGTTGTGGGCAGCACATGCAGCCCTGTAGGTTACAGCCACGTGCTGTTCTTTGGTGGTGTCAACCACGACATTTTCCTCAGCGCCATCGAAGGCAAGCAGGACAGCCTGTACCTGCGTCATGAGCCACAGTGGTACAACTTCCGCGAGGACGTACTCACCTACCACACCATTACCGACTCATGGGGAATATTGCCGGGCAACAGCCTGCTTGCACGTGCCGGTGCCTGCCTGACACCGGAGGTTGGAGGCAAGGGTTGGAGCTACAGCGGCGGCGAACTGATGCCGGGTGTACGTAGCACAGACGTGACACACATTGAAGTAAGTAACGAAAAGAGTTTCGGATGGCTCAACTGGACAGTCCTTGCACTGTACCTTGTTGCCATGCTGGGAATGGGATTCTACTTCATGCGCAAGGAGAATGGCGCCGAAGACTTTTTCAAGGGCGGCGGCCGCATCCCATGGTGGGCTGCAGGTATCAGCATCTATGCCACAATGCTCTCGGCCATCACATACATGACCATCCCAGCCAAAGCATACACCACCAACTGGACATACTACCCAATGCTGTGGATGATTCTGCTTGTGAGCTTCCCAGTAATAAAGTACTACCTACCCTATTTCCGCAAGCTCAACGTAACAAGTGCATACGAGATACTTGAGCAACGTTTCAACCTCTTTACCCGCATGCTGGCATCTACGCTGTTCTGCATCTTCATGATCGTGCGTATGGCCATAGTACTCTATCTCCCATCATTGGCACTCACAGCCGTGACAGGAATAGACATCTACATGTGCATTGTACTTATGGGACTGGTTACCATTGTATATTGTACCATGGGTGGTGTGGAGGCTGTCATCTGGGGCGATGTGGTGCAGGGCCTTATACTTGTCTTTGGAGCACTCTTTGCCGTTGTATACCTGGCAATGGGTACCGAAGGTGGAATCGGCGGTTGCATTGACATTGCATTGGAGAACGACAAACTGCGATTGTTCGACTGGAGCAACACATGGTCACAGGCTACATGGTGGGTAATCATACTCGGTGGCCTTGCCAACAACCTCATATCATACACCTCGGACCAGACCGTCATCCAGCGCTACCTCACCACTCCCGACGAGAAATCGGCCGGCCGTGGAATCCTGGTAAACGGTGTAATGAGCGTGTTTGTCTCTGTGGCATTCTATATGATTGGTACCGGTCTCTATACATTCTACAAGACCCACCCCGCCGAACTTGATATCACAATGGGACAGTCCGATGCCATCTTCCCATTCTTCATGATGAGCCAGATGCCTGCCGGTATTGCCGGAGCACTCATTGCAGCCATCTTTGCAGCAACCATGAGCACCATCTCAAGCAACATCAACAGCGTGGCAACTGCGTTCTCCATCGACTTCTGGAAGCGTTTCCGCCCCACTACTACCGATTCACAGACCGTAGTTGTTGCACGTTGGGCATCAGTTGTCAGCGGTATGGTAGGCCTGGTGCTTGCACTCCTCATGGCAACTTGGGACATACAGTCGTTCCTGGACTTCTTCAATGAAATCCTGGGATTGCTTACCAGCGGTTTGGGCGGCTTGTTCTTCATTGCCGTATTCATGAAACGCGTCAAGGGCTACGCTGCACTTGCCGGTTTCGTGGCTGGCGAAGCTGTAGTGTTCATGATGAGCGAATATACCGATGCCAATTTCCTGCTCTTTGGAGCAATTGGTATGGCAGTTTGCATTGTTGTGGCATGGTTGCTCTCGCTCGGCTCATATTTCAAGAGCAGCAAGTAAAAAGATTTGCATTATGTATCAATAGGTTATAACTCACAAGAGGAGTTTCCCTACACACTTTAGGAATACCCCCTGCATCGATTAGGAATAATCAATTGCAGGGGGATTTTTATGCCCATATCTTTGCAGTGTAAATAATACACAGCGAATATTTGCATCAGAAACAAACGAGAAAATTTTCTGAAAACAGACAAACAGGTTTAACATTAAAATTTAAAAGCTATGAAAAAGATGATGATTTTTGCAGTGATGATGAGCATGATGCTTATGCCTGCACAGATGATGGCAAAGAACAACAAGGACAATGCCAAGCCAAAAGTTGAGTACAAGGTAGACAACAAGAAAGACAAGAAAGACGACAAGTTCAAGTACGACAAAAAAGACAAGAAGAAAGAGGAGAAGAAGTTCAAAGACAACAAGAAGAACGACAAAAAAAACGACAAGAAGTTCAAGGAGAACAAGAAAAAACAGCAGAAACCACAGATTGTCAAGCAACCAAAGCCACGCCCAAATCCACAACCAAAAGTACAGGTAAAAGTTGTGAACGAAGTGAACCCAGTAAATGCAGTAGCAGCAGTAGTTGGCCTGGCAGCAGTGGTAGCATTGATAGCAAGCTAAACAACAAAGATTTGAGATAACGACATATAAACAGAAGAACTGACCAATTAAAACTTACAGCTATGAAAAAGATGATGATTATCGCAGTAATGATGAGCGCAATGCTCATGCCTGCAGAGATGATGGCAAAGAACAACAACAGGGATTTTGCAAAGCCCAGAGTAGAAAACAGGATGAACAACAGGAAGGATTTCAAGGTTGCGGCCAAGAGGGACAACAGGAACGACAAGTTCGCGAAGGCACGCCCGGTAAAGCCCATTGACAAGAAGTACAGGAACGACAGACCGGCAAGAAGACCAAAGCCTGTAGCAAAGGTAAGAAGACCGGCTCCACGCCCAGCGCCAATGCCTCGCCCAAGACCTATAGTACGCCCCGTGTACCACAATCACTGTTGTGCGAATGATGCGATGGAAACAGCTGCAACAATAGTTGGAATAGCAGCATTGGCAGCACTGATTGCCGACTGACAAAAGCAGTAAGATAATGATAATAATGAATTTGTAATAACACCATGCACTGCTTTTCATACAGACTGATTAGAAAATATTAGAGGAGAACGACAACTCAAAACGTTCTCCTCTATTTTTTGGTAACCGTAGCCACCATGGCGCTGCAACACAGCAAAAAAGATAATACAACTCAATGATATGGTTTATTCGTCCTGTATCCCGGACACTGCAAAATTAGTATCATACCAATGGCTGTACAATAGCAAATGATTGTGAATATTCAAGAATCCTATAGCAACATTTGTCCATCGTGCACTACTTTAGTTATTTGTAACTAAAAAAAAGCCATTTTTAAGACAATATATCTATTGTCAATGTAGCAAAAGAGAACTATTTTTGCATAAAATGCAAAAATATGAGTGGCAAGGTTGTTGTTTTTCATATAAGTACCAACCTATAACGATATAGTAGAGGATGAAATTATCGGAGCTGAAAAATGGTGAGACTGCGGTCATTGTGCGCCTGTCGGGACACGGTGGATTCCGCAAGCGCATAATGGAGATGGGATTCATTCGTGGAGAGAAGGTAACATCGGTACTTGACTCCCCGATGCACGACCCCATCAAATATAACGTTATGGGCTATGAAGTGCTGCTGCGACGCAACGAGGCTGCAATGATTGAGGTGTTGCCCGAGGAGGACGCAAAGCGCGAACTCTCGCCCGCTCCCACATATAACTGCATCTCGCTGTGCGACAGTTGCGCCACATGTAACGGACAGTGCGGCACAACATACAGGAATGCAACCGAGAGAAGGAATGTAATTAATGTCGCACTGGTGGGCAACCCCAACAGCGGCAAGACCTCCATATTCAATGCCCTGGCAAACAAGAACGAGCACGTGGGCAACTACAGTGGCGTGACCGTTGATGCAAAAACCGGCAGCTTCAACTACAAGGGCTACCGCATAAACCTTACCGACCTTCCCGGAACATACTCCATAGCGGCATACTCGCCCGAGGAGATCTATGTCCGCCGTCACCTGTATGAACAGATGCCAGACATCATCATAAACTCGGTTGTGGCATCGAACCTCGAGCGCAACCTTTACCTTACCACTGAGCTCATAGACATGAACATACGCTCAGTAGTGGCACTGAACATGTATGACGAGCTGTTGGCAAAGGGTGCCGAAATTGACTATGTACACCTTGGAGCGATGATGGGTGTCCCCATGATTCCCACCGTTGCCCGCAACAACAAGGGTTTGGACAAGCTGCTTGACACGGTGATTGAACTGTTCGAAGGCAAGAACAATACCATACGCCACATCCACATCAACTATGGCAGCATCATCGAGGAGCAGATTATACCATTATCGGCATCAATGCACAAGGCCGATGACCTGCCACAGCAGTTCCCCGTACGTTACTGGGCTTTGAAGTTGCTTGAAAAGGACAAAGAGGCTTTGCGCGACCTTGACAACTGCCTTGAACTGCCAAGATGGAAGGCTATGGCCGAGGAAGCTGCCAGACAGATACAGTCGCAGATGGGTGTCGATGCCGAGACTGCCATTAACGGTGCAAAGTACGGTTTCATCAACGGTGCATTACAGGAGACATACAAGCCTGGTGCAAAGGATGCGAACAGGAATACACGCCGCATTGACCGCCTTGTTGCCAACCGTTGGTTGGGATTCCCCATTTTCATTTTTGTAATGTGGGCAATGTTCAGCTCAGTATTCCTGCTTGGCGCATACCCACAGGAGTGGATTGAGAAACTGTTCACATGGTTTGGCGAGGCTGCAGCAAGCATCATACCACAGGGTGCCATACAGGACCTTGTTGTCAATGGAATAATAAGTGGTATTGGAAGCGTGGCGGTATTCATTCCGCAGATTCTTATATTGTACCTTTTCATCTCGTTGATGGAAGATTCGGGATATATGGCACGCGCGGCATTCATTATGGACAGGCTCATGCACAAGATGGGACTGCACGGAAAATCATTCATCCCTATGCTCATGGGATTCGGATGCAATGTGCCGGCAATTATGGCAACACGCACCATCGAGAGCCGCAGCAGCCGCATCATTACGGTACTGATTACCCCTTTCATGTCGTGCAGCGCACGCCTGCCGGTGCTCATACTGTTCGCCGGAGCATTCTTTCCACAACATGCGGCATTGGTGCTCATGGGGCTTTACCTGCTTGGAATTGTTGTTGCAATAGCTACAGCACGACTGTTGAGACTGGCGAAGTTCCATAAGGACGAGACACCGTTTGTGATGGAGTTGCCACCCTACCGTTGGCCCACGCTGCGCGCTACACTGCGCCACATGTGGGAGAAATGTGCACAATACATAAAGAAGATTGGCACAGTGATTCTGCTCTCAACCATTGTAATATGGTTCTTGAGCTACTATCCGAGACCAGAAAAAGGTGAAAGGTTAAAGGTGAAAGGTGAAAGCGAAATGCTCGCACAAGAAACGGAAAGTTCAAAGCTCAAAGCTCAAAGTAAAGAGGTGAAAGGTGAAAACTTTGAGCAGATTGCTGAAGAGACCACAATCAGCGGCATAAACGAGAACTCTTTCATTGCCATGCTTGGACATGCTGTAGAGCCGGTGCTTGCACCTATTGGGCAGAACTGGCGCTCGGGCATTGCACTGATAACAAGTATCCCTGCAAAGGAACTTGTTGTTAGTACACTTGGCGTACTATACAGCAGTGACTCGGACGAGAGCATAACCGAGGACCTGAAGAGGTCGGGCGACTTCACTCCACGCTCGGCAGCGTCCTTCCTTGTATTCATTCTGCTGTTCTTCCCCTGTATAGCAACAATTGCGGCAATAGCGAATGAAACGGGAAGCAAGAAATGGGCACTGTTCTCTATTGTATACAATACACTCGTCGCATGGGTGGCCGCATATATTGTATACGCCATTGGCGGATTACTATAACAACTAATAACTAACAGAAAAAATGAACCAGACTACCAGCATATATAACCGCAGAATGAAAATGGCCGACCTCGTGGCAAGCGACATGAGCCTGCTGTCGATACTGCATCGCCTTGACATTGCGTTAGGTTTCGGCGAGGCAACGGTTGCCGAGGTGTGTGCACAGCATAACATATCGGCCGACCTGTTCCTGATGATATGTAACATATACTCTTTCCGCGACTACAGTCCACAGATTGAGACTCTCACGGATGATGACATAAGAAGCATCACAACCTACCTGCGTGCTTCGCACAGATTCTACTCAACCATCTGTTTCCCCACACTGCATAACAATATACACAAGATGGTGAAGGAACTGGACGATGTGAGCCGCCGCCTGATTGACAAGTTCTACGACGACTATGACAATGAGGTAACAAGCCACTTCCAGTATGAGGAGGAGGTGGTGTTCCCATACATCGAGGACCTGCTCAGCAAAGGACAGAATGGTAACAGCGAGTACCGCATCTCACTTTTTGAGCACAACCACGGCAATGTCAACGAGAAACTCAACGACCTGAGCAACATCATCATCAAGTACCTGAACAAGGATTATGCATCGCAGTTGAGATTCGAGATTCTTGGCGAGATACACTACATAAGCAACGACCTTATGAAGCACTCAAACATTGAGAACAAACTGCTTGTTCCATTGGTTGAAAAAATTGAAAAGCGCTATGAATAAGGAAGGCAAATACAAGGTTATTCTCATTGAGCCGTCAGAGATTATAGCGACAGGCATTGCCGCCATAATAAACGGCAATCCCAAGTTCTGTGTCGCACAGACATTGAACGAACCGTCGTACTACAACTCCAACGACACCGATGTGGATATTGTAATCATAAACCCCACGGTTGTAGACTATAACGACAGGCTCGACATACGTTCGTGGCTTGGAGTTGGCAATACCGCACTTGTAGCGCTCACACACAGCAACTACGAGGAGAGCGTACTGCGCCAATATGACGAGTGCATAGGCATATATGACAACGCAGCACGCATTGTGCAGAAGTTGAAGAATGCCATTGACGAGAACAACAAGAACCCCAAGAACGACCTCAACGAGCTGTCATCGCGCGAAAAGGACATCCTTGCAGCTGTGGCAATGGGAAAGACCAATAAGGAGATTGCCGATGAGTTCAACATCTCTATATACACCGTGATTTCGCACCGCCGCAACATATCACAGAAGTTAGGTATCAACTCCATCCCAGGCCTTACCGTATACGCGATAATGAACAAGCTGGTGGATATATCTGATTTCAGTTAAACAGTCATGGCCGAAGAACTACACATTGCCCAGGGTGGCAAGGAAGAGAAATATGCACTGCTGTACAAGCAGGTTACAGCTCTTGTGGAGAGCGAGAATGATACCATTGCAAACATGGCGAATGTTGCCGCAATGATCCACTATACATTCGGATTCTGGTGGACTGGATTCTACCGCGTATCCGGAGAGCAACTTGTACTTGGCCCGTTCCAGGGGCCGCTCGCGTGCAGCCGCATTGCATACGGACGTGGAGTGTGCGGTACAGCATGGAAAGAAGCTTGCACACAGGTAGTGCCTGACGTAGAACAGTTCCCCGGCCACATCGCCTGTAGTAGCGCTTCGAAGAGTGAGATTGTAGTACCGCTGCTCAAGGATGGCATAGTGGTTGCGGTGCTGGACATAGACAGCGAACACCTTGCTACGTTCGACGAGACCGACAAGCTTTGGCTTGAGAGGATTATGGAACTTATGTAAAGAAAGAAGGGGCTCAGTAGAAAAAAGGTGTGGGTAATTATTGGTTTTCTATTCTCTTGATTGCTTTTACACTTAATAGGTTATCTTATATTCTTTTTGTAGTCTTGCTATCTGTACTTTTTTAAAAAAGTACCAAAAACGGGGCAGTCGTGTACGGCATTCGGTGCTTCCTTTGTTCAAGAGTTGCCTTGCAACATCTTTCAGTCGGTTCACACCTCGCCACTCGCAGCTTGTCGCAATGCTTGGGGCGGCAAGAACTCGCTGCGCTCAAACATCTTGCCACCTGCTTCCAAGCATTGCTCGGCTGCTCATTGTGCCTCCCAACGCTGCCCTTCCGCCCTTGGCGGGGAATTACCTTTTGCAATGATAATGCATTGATGCACCCATCGCGAACTTTAGCGCACACAATGGTAATCCCAAAGAAAAACCGGCACTGTGTGAACAACAGTTATTGTTAGCGGCAAATGAGGAAAAAGAATGGGTGATGTCTGAGCGGTGCATTATGACGTTGGTGGTTTTGCGTGAAAAGCGAGTTCTCCCATTCCCGAATTTGCCGCGTCAAGACAATGACGGCGAGAATAAAGTGACCGAGGGATGTCGCTCGCGACTCGCGAGCAAAACTTTATTCGAATTGTGAACTCTGTGCCGGAACCTTTTGGTTCTTTTCAGTTATGAAAAGAACGTATAGAAAGACTTGAAGAAAATTTAAGTGAA
>JAFZFO010000001.1 GCA_017555845.1 Bacteroidaceae bacterium
AGCAGGAACTTAAGAAATATATCCATTATTACAATAATGACAGAATAAAACTGAGACTAAAAGGAAAGAGTCCGGTGCAATACCGAACTCTTTACCAATAATACTTTTATTAATCCGTCCAACTTTTTGGGGTCAGATCAATTTCCTGCCCTTTATTATTGTATTATGTTAAAATCTGCCGCTTTTTAGTAAAATGTTCGTGTATTGTATGTTTATAGTTGTTAAAATGGTAATTAAATATTTTTGTATTGTTAATTAATGAAAAATATTTTAAAATCCTTGTTGCTACATTTGCTTAAATGAAAGTGCTGGGTTTATATTTGCGATATGAAAAAGATTACAATAAGTGCGGTGGCCTTTGTCATGGGCTTTTGTTTTGTGGCCTTGCTCTATTTGCAGGTTACATACATCAATACGCTTGTCGATATACGTAAGGAGTATTTTTATGAAGGTGCGCGTCGAAGCCTGAATCAGGTTGCCCACAGGCTGGAACTGGATGAGGTGCAGAAGTATTTGACCGAGGACAACAGCGGCTATATTAAGAAAGGTAGCTTTGTGGGTGGCAACTCAATGGTTGTGCGCAGCTATACTACATCTACGAACAATGGTGGTGTTGTCTCTACCATAACTGTGAATACCTCGGTCCCCAAGAATCATCATCATCTTGATGAGGATTTCTTCATCAAGGACCTTAGCAAGGCGTTGACGGTTGAGGAGGCGCAGCGATTGCAGCATGATGTTCTCAAGATGAGGGCAAAGTATCAGCGCGATGTTCTCGATGAGGTAATCTTCCATATGCTTGACAATGCCGGAACGACTCCGCTGCAGAAGCGAATTGAGAACTTTGAAAGCCTGGAGCGATATATAGCTGCCGAGTTGCGCGATAATGGTGTTGACATGCCATTTGGAATAAGGCTGCTCGATCATAACGGACGCGATACTGTATATTGCAGTGTGAAAGAGGAGTGTGGAAAGGTAATAGAGCAACCATTGTTCGCAAATGCGAGCCCATCGCGTGCAGCAATGCTCGAGTTGTGCTTCCCGCAGTCGGCATTGAACAAATTTATATATGGTTCGGTTAAATTTATGCTACCCTCGTTGCTGTTCACTTTTGTTCTGCTGATAACATTTGTGTTCACTCTGTATATGGCAGTAAGGCATAAGAGGATAACAAAGATGAAGAATGACTTTATCAACAATATGACCCACGAGTTCAAGACGCCTATTTCGGCCATTTCGCTTGCTGCGCAGATGTTGCAGGACGAGAGCGTCTCAAAGTCGCCCGAAATGTTCCAGCGACTCTCGGGTGTCATATCAAGTGAGACAAAGCGTTTGCGTTTCCAAGTCGACAAGGTGCTGCAGATGTCAATGTTCGACGACAAGAATACAGCAGCCTTGAATATGAAGGAACTTGATGCCAACGAACTCATTTCGGGAATTGCCAACACCTTTGCCGTAAAGGTCAATCAGGGTGGCGGTTCCATAAAGACAATTCTTGATGCAACCGACCCGTATATCAGCGCCGATGAGATGCATTTTACCAACGTGGTGTTCAATCTGCTCGACAATGCAGTGAAGTACCGCCGTCAAGAGGTGCCCATAGAGCTTGAGGTCCATACATGGAATGCGGGTGGAAAGTTCATGATGTCGGTCAAGGATAACGGCATTGGAATGAAGAAAGAGCATCTGAAGAAGATATTTGAGAGATTCTATCGCGTGCATACCGGCAATGTCCACAATGTGAAGGGCTTCGGTCTTGGACTGGCCTATGTGAAGCAGATTGTCAGGGCGCACCGCGGAACCATACACGCCGAGAGCGAGAGTGGCGTGGGAACAACATTTGTAATTGTATTACCATTAAAATAACATTATTATGGACGAGAAACAGAGAATTTTGCTATGCGAGGATGACGAGAACTTGGGTATGCTTTTGCGTGAGTATCTCCAGGCGAAGGGTTACTATGCCGAGTTATGTCCCGATGGCGATGCCGGATATAAGGCCTTTTTGAAAGGTAAATTCGATTTGTGTGTGCTTGATGTGATGATGCCTATCAAGGATGGATTCACTTTGGCTCAGGAGATTCGCGCCGTAAATCCTGAAATACCCATTATTTTCCTCACAGCAAAGACACTGAACGAGGATATCCTCGAGGGTTTCAAGATTGGTGCCGATGACTATATTACAAAGCCTTTCAGCATGGAGGTGCTTGTGGTTCGTATTGAGACTGTGTTGCGCCGCGTGTGTGGCAAGAAGAATAAGGAGACTGTCCTGTACAAGATTGGCCGTTACCAGTTCGATACCCAGAAGCAGGTCCTTACTATCGATGACCAGCAGGTAAAGCTTACTACCAAGGAAACAGAGCTGTTGAGCCTGTTGTGTGCTCATCGTAATGAGATCCTGCAGCGCGACTATGCATTGAAGACTGTCTGGACCGATGACAACTATTTCAATGCCCGCAGTATGGATGTCTACATCACAAAGTTGCGCAAGCACCTGAAGGCTGATGAGAACATCGAGATCATCAACATCCACGGAAAGGGCTATAAGCTCATCGCTCCCGATGCCGAGGCTTGATGCTACAGATAAGTACAAAATAAAAAAAGCACCTTCGAGGTGCTTTTTTTATTGGATTGACGAAAGTGAATTCTTTCTGTTACTTCTTGATGTTGTTGCTGATCTCCTTCTTGCCTGCGAAGATGTAGACGATGAGACCTGCAATGATCAATGCTACAGAACCGAAGCTGATAGCATTGTTGTTGTTCCATGCCATTGTCATGCTCAAAGAGATGAGTACGGCGCCAACAAGGATAAGAAGGAATCCGAGGATCTGAATCTTTTTTGCCATAGTGCTATATGTATTTTTTTTGTTATATTCCTTTTGCAAAGAAACACATAAATATTTAGAGAACGAAATTTTTTTATAAAAAATAAAGGGTTTGGGGTGCAAATAGTTGATGTTTGGGCAAAAAGATGCAGAATGTCTTTTGTGTTTAAGAAAAAATGTATATCTTTGCACCCGCGTTTAGTAAAAACGATTGTTTAACCAATTTATTAATTAAAAATGAATCAATACGAGACCGTTTTCATTTTGACTCCCGTTTTGTCTGATGCTCAGATGAAGGAAGCGGTAGAGAAGTTCAAAGGCATTCTCACTGCTGAAGGTGCTGAGATTGTCAATGAGGAGAACTGGGGACTTAAGAAGCTTGCTTACCCCATCGAGAAGAAGACCACTGGCTTCTATGTAATGTTCGAGTTCAACGCAGAGCCTAAGGTTATTTCTAAGTTAGAGTTGCAGTACCGTCGCGACGAGCGCGTTATTCGCTCATTGGTAGTTAAGTTGGACAAGTATGCTGCAGAGTATGCTGCCAAGAGAAGAAATTTAAAAGGTAATAAGGAGAACTAATTATGGCACAGACACCTTCAGAAATCAGATATTTGACTCCTCCTACAGTGGATGTCAAGAAGAAGAAATATTGCCGTTTCAAGAAGAACGGTATTAAGTATATCGACTACAAGGATCCAGAATTCTTGAAGAAGTTCTTGAACGAGCAGGGTAAACTTCTCCCACGTCGCATCACCGGTACTTCTTTGAAGTTCCAGCGTCGTATTGCACAGGCTGTTAAGCGTGCACGTCACTTGGCTTTGTTGCCTTTTGTTACTGATATGATGAAATAATAGGAGGAAATAATTATGGAGCTTATTTTGAAAGAAGATGTAATCAACTTGGGTTACAAAGATGATATCGTTAAGGTAAAGGACGGTTATGGCCGTAATTATTTGATTCCTACAGGCAAGGCAGTTATCGCTAGCGAGTCTGCAAAGAAGGTCCTTGCTGAGAACTTGCGTCAGCGCGCTCACAAGTTGGCTAAGATCAAGGCCGACGCTGAGGCTCTTGCTGCAAAGTTCGAGGGCGTTTCTTTGACAATCGCTACAAAGGTAAGCGCTACTGGTGCTGTTTACGGTTCAGTAGGTGCTATCCAGATTGCAGAGGAGCTCGGTAAGCTCGGTCTCGAGATCGATCGCAAGATTATCGTAGTTTCTGCAGTTAAGGAGGTAGGTTCTTACGAGGCAACTGTTAAGTTGCACAAGGAGGTTACCGTTAAGGTTCCTTTCACTGTAGTAGCAGAGGCTGAATAATTTTAGCTTTAGATACAACAGATGGCGACACTTGTAAAAGTGTCGCCATTTTTTTGTATTGTGCTGTTGCCGTTTGCAAATAATATTCTTATCTTCGCATCGGAATAATGGTGTAACCGCCGCTGCAAGCGGCGGTTAGTAAAAGGGAATCCGGTTAGAGTCCGGAACTATACCCGTAGCTGTGAGTCCGTTGATGCCCAGGTGGTCAAATTGCCACTGCTCCCTTGTGGAGTGGGAAGGTGCCTGGGTGGACAAGTCAGAAAACCTGCCTTATTCATTATGTTTTATACAAACCCCGGGTAAGGGTTTTATAAATGATGTTTATGCCGCGTATTTTTTATGCCCTATTTGTATGCTTGGGTGTGGTCTCTGCTGTTGAGTCCCCGGCTCAAGAGATTGATTCGTTGCATTGTCTTCTTCCCGAGGTAGATGCAGTTGAGGTGGTGTTGCCGTCTGTGGTGACATCTGCTGCACCTTTGCGACAGGTTGACCGCGAAACCATTGAACGCCTGGGGTATGCCGGTGTTGCTGATGTGCTCAAATATATGTCCGGTGTCGATGTTCGCGATTATGGTGGAGTTGGCGGCTTGAAGACTGTCTCTGTGCGTGGAATGGGTGCCAAACACACAGCAGTCAGCTATGATGGAGTGCTTGTGAGTGAAACTCAAAGTGGTGTTGTCGATCTGGGACGTTTCCCGTTGAACAATCTCTCGGCGGTGACGCTCGCCATGGGGTTGGGCGGCGATGGTGTTCTGCACAGCGCCCGTGAGCATGCGTCCTCTACCTTACTGGCTCTGCGTACAATTTCTCTTGGCAGTACAATGACAAATGTCGAGCTGAAAGGTGGCTCGTTCGGCTATGCCGGAGCATCGTTCTATCATCGTTATAGGCCGGCGGGAAAATGGGGGATCGCTTTCAACGGCGATTATCTTCGCAGTGATGGCATGTATCCGTTTACGCTTGTCAATTCGGGTGTTGAAACTCGCGAACGCCGTCGCGACAGTGATGTCGAGGTATTCACACTTGAGGCGAATGCCGATGTGCTGCTTGGAGGTGGTAAACTGGATACCAAACTCTATTATTATTCATCCGAACGTGGCTTGCCTGGTGCAGTGAATCTGTATAATAAGGAGAATCGCGAGCGTCTGTGGGGGCAAAATGCTTTTGCACAGGCAAAGTATGTATGTCCGTTAGGCGACTCTTGGGATTTACAGGCGCTCTTCAAATATGACTATAGCTATTCACGCTACCGCGAAATCAGTGCCAATTACGGTGCCGGTGAACAGGTTGATGTGAATGTCCAGAACGAGTGGTATGCCTCGTTGGCTGCCGGTTATTCCCCGTTGGCTAATTTGCGTCTCTCCTTTGCTGCCGACGCTGCATATACAATGCTTGACAATAATTTTGAGAACAGCAAGGCTCCGCGCCGCCTGTCGGCTTGGCTGGTTGCGACCGCCGAGTATGAACTTTCCCGTTTCAGGTTCCAGACATCGCTGCTTGCAATGTCGGTTGTTGACAAGGTGCTCAATGGCGAAGGAATGCCATCGCTGTATCGCCTTTCTCCCTCTGTCGGTGTGGTTGTTTCTCCTTTTGAAAGTGATGTCCTTCATTTGCGTGCTTCGGTAAAGGATGCCTGCCGTGTTCCGACTTTTGCCGATCTGTACTATCTGCGTCTTGGAAATGTCGGGCTCAAACCCGAAAAGGCAACCCAGTGCAATCTCGGGGCAACTCTTTTTCTGGATGGAAATGGTGTTTTCAGGAATTTGACCTTCACGGCCGATGCCTATTATAATAATGTACGTGACAAGATTGTTGCTTTGCCTACAATGTATGTGTGGCGGATGATGAATTTTGGCGAGGCTGATATCTGGGGTACTGACTTTTCGGCGTCTCTACGCTTGGCGCCAATGAGCAAGGTGGCTCTGATGCTTGATGCGAATTATTCTTTCCAATATGCTGTGGATGTAACCGATGCTTCGGCAAAGAACTATCGCCACCAGTTACCGTATACACCACGTCATTCGGGCTCGCTTGCATTCTCGGTCGAGAATCCCATTGTAAACATTTCCTATCTGCTTTCTGCTGTGGGTGAACGCTACATGCTGCCGCAGAATACGGTAAATAACCGTATGCCGGGATATCTCGAGCATGGTTTTTCTCTAAACCGCAGTTTCGTGTTCGGTGGAGTAGGGCTGCGCCTTCAGGCCGAACTGCAGAATATTGCCGGTAAGCAGTATGAGGTAATAAAGAACTACCCGATGCCGGGCTTTCAATGGAGGCTCTCTGCGCGAGTGACCTTTTGATTGTCCACCCCTTAATTATATATACGTATGAAAAGTGTAATTAAAAAAGTGCTTTTTTTGAGCTTGGCAGTGGCGTTCGCTGCTTGTGACAATGGAAATGGTGCTCCCGATGCTCCTGCTGGCGGTGAATCTTCGGCTGTATGCTATGTCTTGAACTCGGGTGATTGGCAAAGCGCCAACTCCTCGTTGACAAAGTATGACCTTGAGACCGGTGCTGTGGTGCAGAACTATTTTGAGTTGCAGAACAATCGTGGTCTTGGCGCTACAGCCAACGATATGCTGGTGCATGGTTCTAAAATGTATATAGCGGTTTCGGGCGAGTCTACAATTGAAGTCGCATCGCTCGATGCCAAATCCATCAAGCAGATTGAGTGTACAGGGCAGCCCCGTTATCTTGCAGCCTGCGGCGGTAAAGTGTACGTGACATATTACGATGGTAATGTTGCTCGCGTGGATACCGCAACCCTTGAGGTGGATGCAATGGTAAAGGTCGGTCGTAACCCCGAGCAGCTCGCAGTTTATAATGGCTCCCTTTATGTTGCAAATTCAGGTGGCATGGACTACAATACAGCATTGGGATATGACAAGACTGTTTCGGTTGTCGACCTTTCTACTTTTACCCAGGTGCAGCAGGTTGAGGTCGTATGCAACCCAGCGTTGGTCGTTGCCTGCAGCAATGGTGTATATGTCGCCTCTTATGGAAATTATTACGATATCCCAAGTACATTGCAGTGCATCTCGCCCGACGGTGCTGTTTCTGTTGTCGAGGAGTGCTCCAATATGACTGAATTTTGCTATAGCTCGGGTCGTCTCTATGGCTTCTTCTCGTCCTATGATGCAAACTGGAATGCTACAATAACCTATCTTTCTTATGACATTGCAGACAAATCGGTCGATTCTCCATGGATAAAGGAGTCTTTCTTGCCTGTTCCTTATAAGGTTTGTGCTGCGGGTGATTATGTCTGCGTGACATCATCCGATTATATGAACGACGGAGATACATATCTCTATGATGTGGATGGTATGCTTGTTCATACTGTTCCATCGGGTTTGAACCCTGTCAAGGCGGTGGTCGTAGAGTAGTGCGGTTATTGCATTATATATATAAGGTCTCGTTTACTAGTAAAACGAGACCTTTATTCTTTCCGCGCCTGTCATTTCGAGCCTATGCGAGAAATCTAATGCTTTAGCAAATGATTGGAAAAAATAGTGTGCTAAATCGTGATGTTTAAAAAATGCTCCGTTTTTGATTAAAATGAAGAATTTTTCGTTTTTTCGTAAAAAAAGATGAGAAAGTTTTGTTTGTAATGAAAAAGTGCATACCTTAGCCGGGCAACAGTAAAGCAAGCGCCTGCAACTTTTGCGTTCGGCGGTAAAACTTTTGCAAACAAATAATCCCTTGTGAAAGGGTGGGTTTTTAATAGTTTTGGCAAGAATTTGATATAATTGCGCAGCTTTTAGTGCGTAATTAATTTTTTTCTGGCTTTTTTAACAAAAAAACTTTCCAATTTGTTTGCCAGTTCAAAAACTTGCCTTACCTTTGTACTCGCTTTCGGCAAGCAACGCGGCAACGCGGTGACGAGCGGACAGCAACGATAGATCCTTGACAACATTCCATTACAGACAAGCAGTACAACCTTGCTTAGTTTTCATTAAGCAAGAAAGCGTAAGGAACGAAAAACGAACCGTCAATAATTTGAAAATATTTATTCCGGCCAGTACAAACAATTTTTGATTAGTTAGTATCTCTTACGAGATATTTACAGATATAATTTACAACGAAGAGTTTGATC
>JAFZFO010000023.1 GCA_017555845.1 Bacteroidaceae bacterium
CACACGGTGCTTACAAGTTCACTCCAGAGCAGTGTACTATCGACCCTGTTACAGGTTTGATGGTTCCTCCTCCATTGGCTTTCGACGTATTGAAGGCTGTTGAGGCTAAGCTCCCAGGTTTCCCAATCGTTCTCCACGGTTCTTCTTCAGTTCCTCAGGACGAGGTTGCTACTATCAACAAGTTCGGTGGTGCATTGAAGGCTGCTATCGGTATCCCCGAGGAGTGGTTGCGTGAGTCTGCAAAGTCTGCAGTATGTAAGATCAACATCGACTCTGACTCTCGTTTGGCTATGACTGCTGCTATCCGTCAGACATTTGCTGAGAAGCCAGCTGAGTTCGACCCACGTAAGTACCTCGGTCCAGCTCGCGACAACATGGAGAAGATGTACAAGCACAAGATCATCAACGTGCTTGGTTCTGATGGCAAGTTGGCATAATCTGTTTCTGTAATTTAAGAACTGATTATAATTTTAACCGCAGACGAACATATCGTCTGCGGTTTCTTTTTTATGGTGCTTGTTTCGGCGATTTGTATTATCTTTGTTGCACTACAATGATAATACAATGAAAAACATTCAGGAAATAGCAATTGCGGAGTATGATTATCCGTTGCCCGATGAGAGGATTGCAAAATATCCGCTTGCGGAGCGTGATACATCAAAACTGCTGTTATATAAAGGTGGCGAAATCATTGAGGAGAATTTCGCCAATTTGCCCAGTTTCATTCCACAGGGTGCGTTGATGGTATTCAACAACACACGTGTAATCCAGGCGCGTCTGCGTTTCCGCAAGGAGACCGGTGCGCAGATTGAGGTGTTTTGCCTTGAACCTGAACAGCCGGCCGATTATCAGCAGATGTTTCAGGAGACAAAGGAGTGCGTATGGCAGTGCCTTGTGGGCAATTCAAGCCGTTGGAAAAGCGGCGTGCTTTCACAGGTAATAAACATTGGTGGTGTTGATGTGACACTGTCGGTGGAGCGTGTGAGCAGTGCGGCTGTGAACCTTGTGCGTTTCTTCTGGGATGGTGGCTTCACATTTGCCGAGTTGCTTGAGGCTGCAGGTGAATTGCCTATCCCTCCATACCTGAACCGCAAGACCGAGGAGAATGACAAGAATACCTATCAGACGGTGTATTCAAAGGTCAAGGGTTCAGTGGCTGCGCCCACTGCCGGTCTGCACTTTACCCCGGCGGTGCTTTCTGCACTTGATGCTGTGGGTGTTCAGCGTGGCGAGGTAACCTTGCATGTTGGCGCTGGAACGTTCAAGCCCGTGAAGAGTGAACTGATTGCCGACCACGAGATGCACGAGGAATACATCGAAGTGCAGCGCGGGCTGCTTGAGAGAATCATTGCTGCCGGCGGTGCGGCTGTGGCTGTGGGTACGACATCGGTGCGTACGCTTGAAAGTCTCTACTTTTTAGGTGAGAAAGTCAGCGAGAATCCTGCGATTGAGGAGAGTGAACTGTGTGTGGGGCAGTGGGAACCATATAACCGTGAACATACTTTGTCTACTGTTGAGGCTTTGACTGCGCTGTTGCAGTGGCTCGATGCCAAGGGACTTGACAGGGTGCATTCGCACACCCGCATTATGATTGCGCCTGGATATAAGTTCCGCATTGTAAAGGCCATCGTTACCAATTTTCATCAGCCAAAAAGTACCTTGCTGTTACTTGTCTCGGCTTTCATTGGTGGTAACTGGCGCAAGGTCTATGATTATGCTTTGGCGAATGGTTTCCGTTTCTTGAGTTATGGGGATAGTTCGTTGCTAATCCCTTAAAATTGGATTATATGATAAAGATATTTGACAATATAGCATATCTGCTCGATGAGGAGAAGAAGTGCGCTACTGTAACAAAGAACCTCGTTCCTTATTCAGGCGCTGTTGTTGTGCCGGCAACCGTTGTGGATGGTGGTGTGGAGTATGTGGTTAATGACATCCTTGATGAAGCTTTTGCCGAGTGTGCGGGGTTGACGTCAGTTGTGCTGGGCGATAATGTCGAGAGCATTGGAATTGGTGCTTTTGAGGGGTGTGAGGCGCTTGTCAGTGTCGTTTTTCCGCAAGCCTTGCACCTTGTAGGTATGCGTGCATTCAAAGGATGTACGGCTCTGAAAGAATTGTTGTTTCCTGCCAATGTGATTGTGATTGGCCGTGAGGCTTTTGCCGGATGCCGTTCGCTTGTGAATGTATACCTGCCTGATAATCTTATAAACATAGAGCCGTCATTGTTTGATGGTTGCGTGGCGCTTGAGAAGGTTTCTGTTGGCGCTATGGTTGAGAGTATTGGAGAGTATGCTTTTTGCGGCTGTTCATCGCTGAAGGAGATTGCGGTTCCAGAGGGCGTGGTTTCGCTCGAGGGCTGGGCATTCCGTGATTGTGCTGCGCTTGAGGCTGTGACTTTGCCATCATCGTTGGCGTCAGTAAAGAAGGGTGCTTTCTGGGGCTGTTCATCGCTCAAGGAGTTCGTTTTGCCACAGGGCGTGAATATGCTCGATCAGGGTGTGCTTGCCAACTGTGCTTCGCTTGAAAAGGTTACTTTGCACGATGGCGTCCTGAGTATCGGTTACGGTGCGTTCTACAATTGTGGCGCTATTGAATATGTCACACTGCCGCCTGCGGTGGTAAATGTTGGCGACCAGGCGTTCCGCAGTTGCAAGGCGTTGAAGGAGCTGCGTGTGTTGTGCGAGGCTGCTCCAATGTGTTCGGGCGACATTGCCGATGCCGATGTCTATTCCCGCACACTGCTGCGTGTTCCGCAGGGTAAGGTGGGCGAGTATGGCTTTGCTCCGGTATGGGAAAGGTTTGGTAACGTGGAGGAATTTGTGTAAAAGCATTGATTTCTTAAACAATATTAAAAGCGGTGCGTTAATTCTGTATGATCAGAATGGTGCGCCGCTTTTTCATATCCGTTACATTTGTTGTATTGGTTGCCTGTGGCAGCAGGGCTTTCCGTACTCCTGACACCGCGGCACGGGAACGCTTCTTTGCTTTGGCGGTGGAGAGGGAACGTGAGCGGGTGTTGCCCCATCTGCACTACTCGTTGGATGCGCACAGCATCGATTGGGGATGTGGCACTATTGAATTGTCATTCTTTTTTATAAAAGAGCAGGGGGATAGCCTGTTGTGGGTGGAGTGTGTCGAGAGGATTCCGATGGCGCTCATAGATACAGCGCTTTGCCACAGGTGGTTCAATTATGAACATGTCAGATAATGCCTCTGTTGCTCTCATTTTTAGTCCCTTGTGATGATTTTCCATTTTTTATTCCTATCTTCGCGTATAAACATGTTTTGAGATGAAAATAGGCGATAAGGTACGTTTTATATATGAGAGCGGTGGCGGTGTAGTGACCGGTTTCCGTGGTAAGGATGTTGTACTTGTTGAGGATAAGGACGGATTCGAAATCCCAATGCAGGTGCGTGAGTGTGTGGTAATAGACACCAACGAATATAATTTCGTGAAGAAGACTGTGACACCAAAAGAAGAATCGCAGAAGCCACAGCAGAAAAAGACTGTGCAACCGGCAAAGGTTGATGACGATGAAGAGGATTTTGATCCGGTTGTGACATATCGTCCGGCCGAGCGCCCCGAGGGAGAACGCCTGAATGTAGTGCTTGCCTATCTTCCGATGGATGAGAAATCACTCAATAATTCACGTTTCGAGGCGTACATAATCAATGACAGTAACTATAGCCTTTATTATACTTATCTGACCGCGCAAGGACGCAGCTGGAGCGTGCGTGGCAATGGATTGCTGGAGCCTAACTCAAAGATGTTCATTGAAGAGTTCGGGCGTGAGGAACTGAATGACATGGAGCGCGTGTGTGTGCAACTGTTGCCTTTCAAGGAGGACAAGCCTTTTGCTCTGAAACCGGCATTGAATATTGAACGCCGCATTGACACCGTGAAGTTCTACAAGCTCCATCTGTTCCGTGAGAATCCATTCTTTGATGAGGGTGCACTCATCTATGACATTGTTGTGGATGACAAGCCTGTAAAGGAGATTTTTACTGATGCCGAGGAGGTGAAGGTAGCCATTCTTGGCAAAAAGGATGGGGATGCGCCTAAACCACAGCAGAAACCCAAGTTGACAAAGGGTAGTGACATATTGGAGGTTGACCTTCATATAGAGGAACTGCTTGAGACCACTGCCGGAATGAATGCTTTTGATATTCTAAATCATCAGCTCGATGTCGTGCGCTGTACACTTGATGAGAATATCAAGTATAAGGGCAAGAAGATTGTCTTCATTCACGGAAAGGGTGAGGGAGTGCTGCGCAATGCAATAGGTCAGGAACTGCGCAAGAAGTACCCACGTTGTCTATCGCAGGATGCATCGTTCCAGAAGTATGGTTTCGGTGCCACAATGGTAATAATTAAATGATGATTAATGTAAAAACAATAATATTATGAGCGAGATCAAAGAAAAGATGCTTGAGCGTTTTTTGAAATATGTGACTTTTGATACAGAGTCGTGCGATGATGCAACTGTAGTTCCAACAACTGAGGGACAGTTTGTGTTTGCGCGTTATCTTGAGCAGCAGCTAAAGGAGATGGGCTTGGAAGAGGTAGTTCTTGATGAGAAGGGTTATCTCTATGCAACACTCCCTGCTAACTGCGACAAGGATGTTCCTGTTGTGGGCTTCATTGCCCATCTTGACACAAGCCCCGACATGAGCGGCAAGGATGTGAAACCACGCGTGGTTGAGAACTATGCAGGTGGCGACATCGTGTTGTGCGGGAAGGATAACATTGTTCTGTCAACAGCTGATTTCCCCGAGGTTGAGGAGTACAAAGGCCACGACTTGGTTGTAACCGATGGTCACACTCTCCTTGGTGCCGACGACAAGGCCGGTGTTGCCGAGATTGTTTCGGCAATTGCCTATCTGCAGGCACATCCCGAGATCAAGCACGGCAAGGTGCGCATTGCATTCAACCCTGATGAGGAGATTGGTCGTGGTGCACACAACTTCAACGTTCCCTTGTTCGGTTGTGATTGGGCTTATACCATTGACGGCAGCTGCGAGGGCGAGCTCGAATTCGAGAACTTCAACGCAGGTAGCGCTTCGTTCACAGTACAGGGCCGCAACGTACACCCCGGTTATGCAAAGGGCAAGATGCTGAATGCTCTGCGCGTAGCGACTGCTATCGTTGAGGCAATCCCGGCTGTTGAGTCGCCTGAATGTACTACAGGTTATGAGGGCTTCTATCATTTGATGGGTATCAACGGCAGTGTTGACCACGCATCGGTGTCATATATTATCCGTGACCACAGCCGTGAAATCTTTGAAAAGCGCATGGTATTCATGAAGGAGGTCGAGGCAAAGATCAATGCTCAGTATGGAGCGGGTGTAGTGACTCTTGAGCTCAAGGAGCAGTACCGTAACATGCGAGAGATGGTTGAGCCAAAGATGCATATCATTGATATTGCCAAGAGTGCGATGGAGAAGGCCGGTGTAGTGCCTGTAATCAAGCCTATCCGTGGCGGTACCGATGGCGCGCAGCTCTCGTTCATGGGGCTTCCATGTCCAAACCTCTTTGCCGGTGGCGTGAACTTCCACAGCCGTTATGAGTTTGTTTCGGTTCAGGTAATGGAGAAGGCTGTGATGACGATTGTGAATATTGCAGCCGGCGTAGCTGAAAGGTGAAAGCTGAAAACTGAAAACGGAAAACGCGAAGATTGTCATGACAATCTTCGCGTTTTTCACATTTAACCGCACTTCGTGCGCTTGAACCTGCTACCGCTCGCTGTGCAAACTGCAAGTAAATTTACGTTGCGCTCACTTAATCGCAGCTTTAACCGCACTTCGTGCGCTTGAAACTTGGCTGCACTCGCTGTAATACGCTAAAGCAAGCTTTGCGTTTCACTTGTTGGCACAAGTTTTCACCTTTCCGTTTTCAGTTTTCACCTTTTCTAGTCAAGGCTGTGGAGTATCTCCTCAATTACGTGTGGGAAGTGCTCGTACTCAAGTGCGTGTACCTTGGCTGCTACATCGTCTGGGGTGTCGGTTGGCAATACAGGGCACTTTGCCTGGAAGAATGTGGTACCCTTGTCGTAGTGCTCGTCAATCAAGTGGATGGTAATGCCGCTCTCGGTGTCGCCGCACTCGACAACAGCCTTGTGTACTCTGTCGCCATACATTCCCTTACCGCCATGCTTGGGCAGCAATGCAGGGTGGATGTTGACAATGCGGCCGGGGTAGGCTGCAATGAGTTTCTGGGGAACGAGCAACAGGAATCCGGCAAGCACCACAAAGTCAATGTCGCGCTCCTTGAGCATTGCGATGACGCTGTCGGCCTCCATGAACTCGGCCTTGCTCACAACGGCAGCCTCAATGCCCAACTTCTTGGCACGTTCAAGAACGTATGCCTGTGGGTTGTTGGCAATGATGAATGATACTTGGGCGTAGTCGCTCCCTTTGAAATAGTTGGCAATATTCTCGGCGTTTGAGCCGCTGCCCGATGCTAAAATTGCAATTTTTTTCATCGTGTAATAGTGTTGTTATGATATTGGCACAAGACGGCGCAATACCGCCTCGCCATAGGTTTTTGATATTGGTATCTCTCTCACGCCGGGCTCCTCAAGTTCAAGGAACAGGTTGCCTTTCTCACGGCGCATGACTTTTACAAGGTCAAGGTTTATCATGTATGAACGGTGGCAACGCACGATGTTACTGTCGGCAAGCTGCTCGCTCATCTCCTTCATGGTAATATGCAATAACTGCTTTTTGAGGATGTCGTTCTTCTTGTACCACACGCACATGTAGTTGTCGGCCGATTCAATGTACAGCAGGTTTTCTTTGGCGACTGAGAGCTGCAGTATGCCGCGTGAGTCGCGTATGGAGATGAGGTTGCTCGATTTGAAACCGATGTTCTCGTTCAACAGCTCCTTGAGCTTGGCCGAACGCTCTTGAAACGAGAAAAAGAGGATGCAGATGAAGTATGGAATTCCGATGATGAAGATTGTGTTCTGCATCGCATTCCTGTAGATCTCCAACGGGTCGCTGTTTGTCAGGTTCAGGTGTTTGCCCACAATCAGTGCCAGTACCGTGAATGCACCCGATAGCAGCAGAAGCTCAACGAATACCCAGATGGCATACTTCAGGTATGTGACGTTGTGCTCCGGGTTGCGCGAATGGTGGTACATGATTATTCGGCTGATGGCAACCACTGTCATACCAATGCACACTAGTACTGTTGACCATAGCAGGTATTGGGTGGGGGTCATGCCTCGCTGTACCCATTGTGCCGAACCGAATGGCTTGTAGATGTTGATGAAGATGACCGCGAAAATTGACACGAAAAGAACCATTGTAATGAGGTTCCTTTTTTCGAGCAGGTATCTTGGCGTCTTTTTGAAAAGTATCGATGTGTATTCAAACATATTCTTGCCGGTGGCTGTAGCGTGCTTGACGCAAGTTTCATTATTTAAATGCAAAGTTATGAAAATATACTCATGTCGGCAATGTTGCGGGCTGAAATATATTCTCAAAAATATCGATGCGGGCAATGTGATGGAGCACGGCGAATAAATATTCCCGTCAAGGCCGTGAATTTTGAAAATTATCACTATTTTTGCATAATGGAATGGTGCGCAGACACCAAAGGGATATATTGATAAATCAAGAAGATATGCCGGTTGTAGAGTATAAGGATGTAGACATACAGATTGACTCCAAAATTATTCTGGAGAATGTGACATTTACATTGGATGAAGGCGAGTTCGCTTACATTGTGGGAACTGTGGGTTCCGGTAAGTCGACATTGCTGAAGACCATCTATGGCGAGGTGGACATTGAGGGCGGCGAGGCTCTTGTGTTCGACAAGTATGACATCGCGGACATAAGCAACAGGGAACTGCAGGAACTGCGACGCAAGATTGGTATCGTGTTCCAGGATTTCCAGTTGTTGACCGACAGGAATATCCACGACAATCTCGATTTTGTGCTGCGTTGCACCGGATGGAAGGATAAGGAAGCGCGTGAAGCGCGCATTCAGGAGGTGCTTGAACTGGTAGGCCTGTTGCAGAAGGGCTATAAGCGCCCTCACGAACTCTCGGGTGGCGAGCAGCAGCGTGTTGTCATTGCCCGCGCCATTCTCAACCGCCCGGCATTGCTGTTGGCCGATGAGCCCACAGGTAACCTTGACAATGCGACAGGTGACTATATCATGAACCTTTTGCACACCATAAGCAAGGAAGAGAAGATGGCGGTACTCATGATTACCCACAACGAGCAGTGGTTGCGCGACTATCCTGCAACAGTGTACCGTTGTGCCGACCGCAAGATAACTAAGGAGGGCGCAACCGCGTGACCGGGTGCAACCATTCATATATGTATTTGAAATAATTAAAAGAAAACCATATGAAAGTATTGAAATTTGGTGGAACATCAGTAGGTTCTGCCGAGCGTATGCAGAATGTCGTTAATCTTATCAACGACGGCGAGACAAAGATTGTTGTTCTTTCGGCAATGTCGGGAACCACAAATTCACTCATCGAGTTTACAAACTATTTGCGTAATGGCAATGTGAACGGTGCTTGCGAGCACTCTACATTCCTGCAGACAAAGTACATGCAGACAATCAGCGAGCTCTACAAGACCCAGGAGGGCAAGGCTGCAGCCACCGCCAAGGTAAATGAGGTGTTTGCACATCTGCGCGACCTCGCTCAGCAGAAGTTGAGCGACGATCTTGAGAAGGAGATTGTAGCCCAGGGCGAGATCATCTCTACCAATATGGTTACATTCTTCATGCAGGAGCAGGGTATCGACGTGAAGCTGTTGAATGCTCTCGACTTCATGCGCCTTGCTGTCAATGGCGAGCCCGATCTGGAATATATCCGCGAGCACCTGTTGCCATTGCTCGATGCTGACAAGGAAGGCCGTATATATATCACACAGGGCTTCATCTGTATGAACCACGAGGGTAGCTACGACAATCTCCAGCGTGGTGGCAGTGACTATACCGCAACATTGATCGGCTCGGCAGTGAATGCCGAGGAGGTTCAGATCTGGACCGATATCGACGGCGTGCACAACAACGACCCCCGCGTGGTGGAAGGTACATCGCCTGTACGTAACCTCCACTTCGAGGAGAGCGCCGAGCTTGCATACTTCGGTGCAAAGATTCTGCACCCAACATGTATTCTCCCTGCCAAGCTGACAGGTACTCCAGTGCGCCTGCTCAACACAATGGATCCAAAGGCCGAGGGTACACGCATCGACAACAACCTTACCCGTCCTGGCGAAATCAAGGCCATTGCAGCAAAGGAGAACATTACCGCCATCAAAATCAAGAGCGGCCGAATGTTGCTTGCATACGGTTTCTTGCGCAAGGTATTCGAGATTTTCGAGAACTACAAGACATCAATCGATATGGTTTGTACATCCGAGGTGGGTGTCTCTGTGTCAATCGATGACGACCGCCGTTTGGATGAAATCGTAGCCGAGTTGCAGAAGATCGGTACAATCACTGTTGACCGCAACATGTGTATCATTTGCGTGGTTGGTGACCTTGATTGGGAGAATGTAGGTTTTGAGGCACGTGCCATGGAGGCCATGAAGGATATCCCTGTACGTATGGTCTCTTACGGTGGTAGCAACTACAATATCTCATTCCTTGTACGCGAGGAGGACAAGGTAAAGGCATTGCGTTCACTCAGCGCATCAATCTTTGGAACAAACAAATAATATAGGACAATGAATTTTCCTGTTGATTATTTCAGAGGCGTTGATACTCCGTTCTATTATTACGATGTAGAGCTGTTGGAAAAGACCATTGCTACAGTGAAGGCCGAGGCCGAGCGTTATGGCAATTTCGATGTCCACTATGCCATTAAAGCAAACTTCAACCCACGCCTGCTCAAGATTATGGCCGATGCCGGTCTTGGTGCCGACTGCGTGAGTGGTGGCGAGGTGGCTGCGGCACTTGCTGCCGGTGTTCCCGCATCAAAGATTGTTTTTGCCGGTGTTGGAAAGACCGATAAGGAGATTGCTCTTGCACTCGATGCCGGTATCTTCTGCTTCAATGCTGAGTCCGTGCCCGAGCTCGAGGCCATCGAGGCTCTTGCTGCCGAGCGTGGAGTAGTGGCGCAGGTTGCGCTACGAATAAACCCCAATGTAGGTGCGCATACACATAGCAACATCACTACCGGTCTGGCCGAGAATAAGTTCGGTATCGGTTACGAGCAGCTCGATGACGTCATCAATGTCATTGAGGATATGAAGCACATCTCATTGATAGGTCTGCACTTCCACATTGGCTCACAGATTCTTGTAATGGATGATTTTATTGCCCTCTGCGGTAGAATCAATGAACTGCAGGAACTGTTGTTCGAGACCCGTGGCCTGGTGCTTCCACACATCAACGTGGGTGGTGGTCTTGGTATACGCTACGATGCCCCCGACAAGTATCCCATCCCCGATTTCGAGCTCTACTTCGCAACATACGCCAATAATCTCAAACTCTATCCCGGTCAGCATGTCCATTTTGAGCTGGGCCGCAGTATCGTGGCGCAGTGCGGTGCTCTTGTCACACGTGTGACATACGTGAAGCATGGCGGATGCAAGCAGTTTGTGATTGTGGATGCGGGTATGAACGACCTCATCCGTCCGGCATTGTACGATGCCTACCATCGCATCGAGAACCTCTGTTCCGACAAAGCCGATGAGGTGTATGATGTCGTTGGTCCGGTTTGTGAGTCATCCGATGTGTTCTGTCACGACCGCAAGATGCCTGCAACACAGCGTGGCGATCTGCTCGTGATGAGGTCGGCCGGTGCATATGGCGAGGCAATGGCTTTCGGATATAACTGCCGCACATTGCCAAAGGCAGTGCTCTCGACAGATGTAAAGTGATGAACAAATCCCCTTTGTAACATAAAAGCCATCGCATTTGCGATGGCTTTTGTTTTTACTCGAACTTAATTGCCTTTACCGGGTCAATCCTTGATATGAGCATTGATGGAACTACCAGTATAGCAATTGATATCAAGAACATTGCAATGTTCATTGGAACAAGCAACCAACTGAACTCAATGGGAACCTTGTCCATGTAATACATCTCGGGGTCTATGGCAATTATGCCTGTCAGTTGTTGTATCACACACATTGCAATGGCAATTGCGTTGCCAATGAGCATGCCTTTTACCACAATCATTCCGGCATAGTAGATGAATGTCTTTCTTATTGACAGGTTTCTTGCACCAACAGCCTTCATAATACCTATGAAGTTACTCTTTTCGAGAATGAGGATGAAGAGTCCCGAAATCATTGTGAAGCCGGCAATGCAGATGACAAGAATCAGAATTATCCACACTGTCTGGTCAAGTACGCCTAGCCAGTTGAATATGCCGGGGTAGAGCTCGTCTATCGTTGCAGAGTACAATCCCTCGTGGTTTCTTATTGCAGCATCGTCTATTATGCTCTTAATCCTCTCGCTACAGATGTACCTGTTGTCGTACTCGTCTGCCGTAATCTCAATTCCTGTCGCTTCCTCCTTCTCCCAGCCATTGAGTTTGCGGGTAGTGTAGATGTCGGTAAGCGCCATCACATTGTCGAACTCTGTGAGGTGCGTCTCGTATATTGCCGAAACCGTCATCTTGCGTGCCCTTGTTCCACCTTGCATAAAGTAGATATTCACCCTGTCGCCGCACTTCAGCTTCAGCCTGTTGGCGGTAGTCTTGGATATTACAATGGCGTTCGATGCACCCTCGCTCGTGAACTGTGGCAGTTCACCCTCAACGATGTTCGATGCAAAGAACGACAGGTCGTAGTCGCTGTCCACACCCTTTAGCATTATGCCCTCATATTCACTGTTCGCCAGTATTATGCCCGGTATCTGTGCATACTGCTGTATGTGCTTCACACCGTCAGTGGCAAGCAACTCTGTTGTCAATATGCTGTCGGCCGTTATTGGAATGGAGCTTTCGCTGCTTCTCTCATAGTTGAGCACCTGTATGTACCCGCCGAAACCCACAGCCTTGTCACGTACCTGATTCTTGAAACCCACGATGATGCATATCGACAGGAACATGACTATTGTTCCAATCGTCACACCCCATTGCGCAATGGCGACCGCGGGGCGCGATATGTGTCGCTCTCCGTTGCGTGTATTGTATAGCCTGTGGGCAAGGAATAGTTCAAGGTTCATGAAAATCAGAATTTGCGGAATGTGAGTCTTACTTCGTTAGACTGCAGAATCATTCTCTTGTTTGTCAGTTTGTTAACGCCAAAGCGCTCGTTCTCAGGGTTGTACATTCCCACACCCCTGCAGTCCGATGGCCTTTGTATCATCTGTATGAATAGCGAGTCTTCAACATGCTGGAAACGGCCCTTCGCAATGACACCACTTTCGGTGTTTGCCGTAATCATCCTCAGCTGTATTGCCCAGAAACAATCCTCGTTGCTCTTGTCGATGATTGTGTCGTTGCAGAACTCCTCAATCTGCAACAGCTTCCAGAAACCACCCAAGTCGCCATTGTCATCAGCCTTCTGGCACGATGCCAACAGCGTGGCGCAGAGTAGTATGTATGTTATCTTTTTCATTTCTTCTCTTTTTTACATGTGTTGAAGACATTGCATCCTTTGATGGTAAGCATTCCGCCGTAGTTGTTGCCGTACAGGTTGCCACTGTCAAGTGCGAATGAAGCAATGACGCTCCAATCTTTCATGAACTGTGGTTTGTATGTTAGTTCTACAAGGCATGAGCGGTTTACTTTGATATCCTTGAATGGAACCTGATACGTGCCCCAATTGTTGGTGCGTGTATATAGTGCACGATATCCCAACCAATAGGTTGGAGCACCTTCTATGCCAAAATGGAATGCCTCAACACGGTTGTTATAGCAATATTGAATGCGGTCCTTGTTGTAGATTGGCGACGTGCACAATGGTGTACCTATCATTTGGCCATAATTGAACCAGCCTGGGTATTTACCATGGTTGTAGTTGTTGTCCTTGCAGCTGATCTGGTCGGGGAAGGTGCTGTTCTTGTCGTGGTAGATTGGGCCACTTTGGTTCTTTAGGTTGAAATACTCTAGAACGATATTCTTTATCCAACAGAACTCTTTGAGTTCAAGTTCAATGCCTACCAGTTGCTCTGTCCATAGTCCATATTCCCAAAACAGTTGCGAGTGGTCTTCAAAAGTGTGTTCGTAGTATGTGCGTAATTTCCACTCCTTACTGTTCCATGTTATGGCACCTTGCCAACTTCCCAACATGTTGCCTGCAACATTGGCCTGGTCGCCAGCATCATATGAGGCGTCACCTCCCAATGGGATAAGCGCGTAGAAGAAATCCTTTGGGCGCACCGGGTTTATAAAATTACTTCCGGGCTTTCTGTTTGTATTGTAGCATATGCCACCGAATTGTGTTACCATGTGCAATCCCATCTCTGCGGTCAATGGAAACTTCTTCTCATTTCCGAATTTCATGAAACCGGCTTTGGAGTGGTAGAGTGCTTTTTCTACACGTGGAGATATTTCGCTGAAGAAACTTTCTTGCCAATCTCCGTCTGTGTGGCATCCGTATGCGAGGTGTCCTTTTATGCCAAGCCATCCTTTTGTTCCAGGGATGTTCCAATAGTCGGGCAACTCAATACGTATTTGTGGAATAGGACGTGCATTTCCGCTTTCAATGAGTGAGCCTGTAGATAGGCTATGATTAGTGAGTTCGCCCCAACGCTCTTTCTGTCCTAACGATATCCTGAATTTTTTCCATTGGAAGTCAAAATAGGCCTGCTGTACAAACAACGTAGATGTGAGATTGTGTGCAGCAACGGCATCTGCTCTCCATTCGAGGATGATGTCTGTGGTGCTGAAGATGTTATGCCCTTCAACGCCCACACGCGCATACAATGCATTGTTTGTGTGACTGCTGAGGCCTTGTCTATTTGCCATGTGCCAGAACGGTGTATGGCTGCCGCTACCAAATGTACTACCAGCTTCGTAACGTGTAAATATCGTTTGAGCAAAGCAATTGGCCGAAATAAGGAACAACAGTGTGATTGCCAGATATTTTGTCCTATTTGAATTCATTATGCTGGGTTGTTGTTATTTGTCGCGAAGATAGTGCAAACGGGCGAAACATTAAAATTAACTTCGCTTTTAATTCGCCTGCAGCTGTAAAAACAGGAGGGTGGCTAATTTTTCTTAGTCACCCTCCTGTTATAGTTCTTCAAAATCGAATTCCTCGGCATCGCTGTCATACCAGTCATCTACAAACTGGTCAAGGTCGCGGCGTTCTTTCTTTGTCGGGCGGCCCGTTCCGCGCATGCGTCCCACAAAGCCGCTCATCTTGCTCATCTCAAGAATCTCGTACTGCTCCTGTGGAGTAACGTTCTCCATCAGCTCCGGCACAAGCTTTGCCCCCACGCGGTTCTCGGCGCACTTCAGCACCTTGAACGAATATGTGATTGGCGCTTTCTTTACGTTCACGATGTCGCCCACGCGCACGTTGTTCGCCGGCTTTGCCGTGCGGTCGCCAATGCTGATGTGGCCCTTCTTGCAAGCCTCGGCTGCAATGCTGCGTGTCTTGTATATGCGCACAGCCCACAGCCATTTGTCTATGCGTGCCTGATCAGCCATTGTTCTCCTGCGGCTTGTTGCCGTTGCCCTTCTTGTTGAACTGGTTCATTGTGCGCGCCAAGCCTGCAAAGCAGAAACTCTTGATGATTTCGTTCGTTGTCTCCAGCTGCTGCTCAATGACCTTCTGCTCCTCGCTGTCAAACGCTCCAAGCACAAAGTTTACCTGGTGTCCCTTGCCGAAGTCATTGCCAATGCCAAAACGCAGACGTGCGTAGTTGGTAGTGCCTATGGTGGCCGCAATGTGCTTCAGTCCGTTGTGCCCACCGTCGCTGCCTTGTCCTTTTAGGCGCAGTGCACCGACTGGCAGTGCAAGGTCGTCCACAATCACAAGGACATTCTCCAATGGAATCTTCTCCTGTTGCATCCAGTAACGTACCGCGTTACCGCTCAGGTTCATGTATGTCGATGGCTTCAGTAGCACGAGCTTGCGTCCGCGCACCGATGCTTCGGCAACGTATCCGTAACGCTTGTCTTGAAAAGCAGTATTGGACGCTTTGGCAAAAGCGTCCAATACTGTAAATCCTATGTTGTGGCGGGTTCCTTCGTACTCGTGGCCGATGTTACCCAACCCTACAATCAGATATTTCATTTGCCGTCAGCGATTACTTTCTAGCGGCTGCTGCAGCTGCTGCAGATGCACGAGTTGTCTTAACTGAAGCAACAAGTGACTCCTTAGCTGATACGAGCTCAAGACCCTCGTAAGAAAGCTCACCTACCTTGATTGACTTGCCGAGCTGAAGTGATGTCACGTCAACTGTCAAGAGCTCAGGGATAGCTGTGTAAAGAGCCTTAACCTTGAGGTAACGCTGAACCTGAACGAGCTTACCACCGGCACGTACACCGTCTGCAAGACCCTCGAGCTTAACAGGAACTGCCATAACGATAGGCTTCTCCTCAGTTACCTGATAGAAATCTACGTGGAGGATAGTGTCCTTTACTGGGTGGAACTGGATATCCTTCATAACAGCCTTAACTGTTACGCCGTCGATTGTGAGGTCAACTACGTGGATGTCTGGTGTGTAAACGAGCTTGCGGAGACCCTCTGTTGGAACAGAGAATGCCTTAGCCTCTTTCTCTACGCCGTAAAGGTTGCATGGTACGAGACCTGCGTTACGGAGCGCGTTGGTAGCCTTCTTGCCTACCTCAGTTCTTACTGAACCGTTGATGCTGATTGATTTCATAGTTAAAAATGTGTTACTCTAAATTAAGATTAAATTAATTCTGCTTAATTCGCCATCACACGATGTCTCTTAAAAGCGGGTGCAAAATTACGTTTTTTTTTTGAATTCTGCAAGTGAAAACGCGCGAAGCCGATGTTTTTCTCTTGTTTATAATCAATTTGTGTACATCGCTATAAACCACACTCGCTTGCCGGCTATTTTTTAGTCGGCAAGCGAGTGCAAGTATGTCGGGTTCTTTAGAACTCTATGTCAATGTTCAGGTTCTCGTTCTCCTTAGCCTCTGCGGGAGTCTCCTGATAACGTGGAACATATTCGCCCTGCTCGGCAACCACGTAGCTTATTGCCTCGTTCAGGCTGTTTGCGAATTTTGCGAAATCCTCACGATAAAGGAAAATCTTGTGCTTCTCGAACGAAAGAGTAGCGTTCTCGCCCTCGCCCGAAACCAGTTTCTTGCTTTCGGTAATTGAAATGTACATCTCCTCCTTGCGGTTCTTCTTTACATCTATATAATAGATTCGTTTTCCGGCCTTTATGGCCTGTGAGAATACTATCTCCTTGTCACTCTCAATCATACCGCTCTTTTTGCTCTCTTCCATAGATAATAGTTCAAACAGTTTTACTCTTTGTGTTCTTGCGCTTTGCAACAGACGTTTCTGCATGCATCGCGCTTAAGCGCAAATATGGACAAAAAAAATCAAAAGTCAATACTTGTGGCACTCTTTTTTTGAAAAATTGTTGCCAATTTGTAATTTTTGTGAAAAACCGTTGCCTTTTTGTCTCTGTTGTCGGCAGTTATGACACTTTTTTGATGTTTGTTTTGTGGATGATGTTGTCTATGCTTCTCTTGCTGTAGTGTTAAACGGCCGGCGGAGCTTCAACATCACTGTTCATCTCGCACGCCCCGCCGCCGTTCATGGCATTCTAAGTCCATGTAAATGACAGTTTCCTTCTGCTTTTCATATAACAATCGGGTAGCCGTTTTTGTTTTGCCATATTGCCACTTTTGGGGCATAGTCGCATAAAAAGCGAGCGGTAAACCAAATAAGTCTACCGCTCGCAGTCTTTCTATTGTAAATGGTTTTTACTTTGCAGGCTCCCATTTGCAACGTACCGGCGAAACAATTGCGCCTTCCTCCTTCAGCTGCTTCATCGCCTTGTCAACCTCCTTGCGGTCAATGCCGCTCAGCTCAACAATCTTACCAGCATTCACAGGCTCACCGGCCTCTCTCATCACTTGCAATACTTTCTCTTTTGTTTCCATAATTTTTTTATATAGGTTAAAGGTTGAAGGTTATAGGTTAATGGTTAAAGGTTAATGGTTAAAGGTTATAGGTTAAAGCTTTTTCCTTTCTCCTTTAATCGCACTGTGTGTGCTTGAACCTCGGCTTTGAGGCGACTTTGTCGCACTCCTTTGGGGAGCTAAAGCTCCCGTTGTCGCAAACAACGCTCGTCCGCGTTGTCATTGCGTGCGTAAATAAATTTTCGCCCACTCGTTGGCGCGAGCTTTGCCCTTTCTCCTTTAATCGCACTGTGTGCGCTTGAACCTCGGCTGCACTCGTGGCGTGCGTAAATAAATTCCCGCCCACTCGTTGACACGAGCTTTGCCCTTTCTCCTTTCTCCTTTTCCCTTTCTCCTTTTTTCTTTTTTATCTAATTTGTAAAGTTATTTCAATGTATTCGCGGGTGCCGTTTATGTAGTCGGCATATAGCGTCTCGGGGTCGCGGCCGCGCAATATGCGGCATTTGCCACATGCTTCGCAGTCGTTCAGGCACTTCCATGCTTCAAGTACATAAGCATGTCGCTCCTCCTTTGTCGATTCTTTTATTCTTGGCGGTGTCATAGCTTGTTTATCTCCTGTTGCAGCATCTCCAGAAATCTTGCTCCGTGGCCGCCGTCCATCTGCACGTGGTGGAACTGGAACGATATAGGCAAACTCGTACTCAACCACTTGCGGCGATACTTGCCCCACATAACCATCGGGTTGCAGAACTTGTCGGTATATTGGTTTACAATGCAGTCCAGCTCGGTCTCAATCATTGCCGATGTTCCCACAATCATGCAATCCTCCAGGAATGCACTCTCGCATGCCGCCGCAACTTTTGTTGTCAACGTATTGTATTCCTTCGCGAACTGCTCCATGTCATCGGTAAACGCAATGTCGCATGAGTTTATCCCACCCTTGCAGTTGTTCACAATCACGTTTATGGCAATCCTGTCATACCTGTATAGCTTCCCCTGCTCGGGTAGTGTGTAGAACTCCTCCATGCCGCTTGCAGCCTTGCCAATGCACCAACATAGCAAGGCATTGAACCTCACGCCTCGCCTCCTGCTCGCTTTCAGCACCTTGCCCACATCGAATGTCTTTGTCAATGTCACCATAGGCATTGGCGAAGTCATCCAAAGCTCAAATGCACTCGCCCGCGTCGTATCCTTGGGATCAATCTCAGTTTTCATCTCTTTCTCTTCGTTCTTCGTTCTTCGTTCGACGTTCCTCGTTAACCTTTAACCTTTACCCTCTAACCTCTAACCTTTAACCTTTACTCGTTACTCGTTACTCGTTACTCGTTAACCGTTAATCGTTACTCGTTAATCGTTAACCGTTACTCGTTACCTTCTAACCTTTAACCTTTGCCCTTTAACCTCTAACCTTTACCCTCTAACCTCTAACCTCTAACCTTTAACCTTTAACCTTTACTAGTTAATCGTTACTCGTTAATCTGTTGATGATGCCAACTGATCGCATCCCGCAGGGCACGAATTACAGCCGTGCTACCTGCGACTAACTGCTGTTGGCATCATCGATGCCTTCGGCATTCATCGTTCTTCGCAGCTCGTTAATCTGTTGACGATGCCAACTGATCGCATCCCATGGGGCACAAACTGCGGCTGTGCTGCCCATGACTATATGCTGTTGGCAACGTCGATGCCTCTGGCATTAATCGTTACTCGTTCATCATTACTCGTTAACCTGTTGATGATGCCAACTGATCGCATCCCGCAGGGCACGAATTACAGCCGTGCTACCTGCGACTAACTGCTGTTGGCATCATCGATGCCTCCGGCATTCATCGTTAATCGCTAACCGTTCCCCTTTAACCTCTAACCTCTAACCTTTAATCGTTAACCGTTACTCGTTACCCTCTAACCTTTCCCCTCTAACCTTTTATCAACTTCCATCCGTGGTCGCCGTGGTAAATCATCTGCTTGGTCATTCCACCGTCAATGCAAATGTTCTCGCCGGTTATGAACCCAGCCTTGTCGCTACAAAGGAACAGCACCATATTTGCAATGTCCATAGGGTTGCCTACGCGCCCGGCGGGCTGCTGTGTGGCGTCGGCACCATCGTACACGGTATAGGCTGTGTCTATCCATCCCGGCGATATGGAGTTCACTCTCGCCCTGCCGGCGAGGCTCACTGCCAGGGCATGCGTCAGTGCAGCAATGCCGCCTTTTGCAGCCGTGTAGCTCTCGGTTTGCGGCTGGCTCATGCGGTCGCGCGACGATGAAATGTTCACAATCGATGCGCCCTCGGCCAAATGCTCTTGCAGTAACTTGACCAGGTAGAATGGGGCAGTGACACCAACGCTCATCGCATATTGGAACTCCTCGTATGTACACTCGTCAATGCCCTTCATCAGCGGCAAGGCGTTGTTTATTATGCAGTCAACCCTGTCGTGCTTCTCCAGAATTTTCGCCACGAACGCTTCAAGAACCTCTTTGCTCGCTATGTCTCCCACAAAGTGGTCGCCGCCGTGCTGCTTGTCAATCACATACACTCTCGCACCGCCTGCGCGGAACTCACCGGCAATGCACTTGCCAATGCCGTTTGCACCGCCTGTCACAATCACAACCTTGTCCTTGAATGTCTGCTGAATGTCTGCTGCATACTCTCTATACTTTGTAATCTACCGCGGCAAATGTAATGCAAATACCCGATATCGCTATCCCGCAAGCAATTAAATTAAGTTAAAATGGTTAATGGTTAAAGGTTAACGATTAACGGTAAAAGGTTAAGGGGTAGAGGTTAAAGGTTAACGGGCAAAGGTTGATGGTTAGAAGTTAAAGGTTGGAGGTTCCTTTTTCCTTCTCCTTTTTCCCTTTCATCCTTTACTCGCACTGCGTGCGATTGAACCTCGGCTTTGAGGCGACTTTGTCGCACTCCTTTGGGGAGCTAAAGCTCCCGTTGTCGCAAACAACGCTCGTCCGCGTTGTCATTGCGTGCGTAAATAAATTTCCGCCCACTCGTTGGCACGAGCTTTCCCCTTTCTCCTTTTCCCTTTCCCCTTTTTATTATAAATAATAACAATATTCTCTTTATTATTTTAATATAAATGCTTACCTTTGTGGGAGTTAAGTCCTTGTTTTGTAAGGGTGAAGAGTGATTTTGATGACAGAAACTGCACTGCGGCAATGCCCCGTGCCTGTTTCTCCTTTTGCTTGCCAAAAAGCAAAAGTCTTTTGCAAATGATTGATGTTCAATGTTTTAGTTGGATGTCAAAGCCCCAGAACTATGCCCAATAGCGAAGAAATATCACAGTGGTTTGCAATGAGAGCAACCTATCGAAGGGAGCTCAAGGCTAAGAGCTTGCTCGAGGCAGCCTCGCTCGTCACTTTCATTCCAATGAAGTATGCCCCTGCAAAAGACAACAAAAACAAGCGCGAACTTGTTCCCGCCATCGGCAATTTAATTTTCGTGTATGCCACGCCCTCGCGCCTTCAGCAAGTGAAAGCCAAGATACCTTTCCTGCAATACATGGTCGATGCGCGCAGCCACGAAAAAGTCACAGTCCCCCTCTCCCAGATGAAACAGTTCATCGCCATCTCCGGCACCTGCCACGAGCAGTTGCTCTATTTCACACCCCTGGAGCTCGACCTTTCCAAGGGCACCCGTGTGCGCATCACCGGTGGCGAGTTCATGGGCCACGAAGGCGTGTTCATCAAGGTCAAGGGAGCCCGCGACCGCCGTGTTGTGGTCCAGATACAAGGCATTGTAGCAGTGGCAATGGCCACCATTCACCCCGATTTTATAGAACCCATATGCTCATAGCAGTAGATTTTGACGGAACCATTGTAGAACACAAGTATCCGCAGATTGGCAAGGAGATACCCTTTGCCATTACAACCCTCAAGAAGTTGCAGGCCGAACGCCACCAGCTCATCCTGTGGACCGTCCGCGAGGGCGAACTCTTGGACGAGGCAGTCGAGTTCTGCCGCAAGCGCGGCCTCGAATTCTATGCCGTCAATGCCAACCACCCCGACGAAAATAACGCCGAGCCTCGCGCCTATGCTTGCCGCAAGCCCCGTGCCCACCTCTTCATCGACGACCGCAACCTCGGTGGCCTCCCCGACTGGGGTGCCATCTATGAGATGGTCCACAACCGCTGGAGCTACGAACGCTACCACAGCGAGCTCTACAAAGAGTATGAAAAACCAACCCTCTGGCAGCGCCTCTTCGGAAAATAGTTGGACTGTGTATTATTGCGGGACAGATGGTCTCTGCAATATTTATAATCTCGCTTGTCGAAATAAAACATGAATTTTAAATGAAAGATAAACTCTATCATTATACTGATGCTGCCGGAATCTTTGGGATGATAAAGGATTATGACAAGGCAGAACGGCCATATCTCACAATGTGGGCGACCAATGCTTTGTTCATGAATGATAATTCAGAGTTTGTTTTCGGTAAGGAAATATGCAAAGACGCATATAGCGCATATGAAGCCAAACAAAAGATAGCTGATGAAGACTGCTTTGTGAATGGCTTCGATTATGAGAATATAATCAGATTGGAAAAGATTAATTCAACTCCATGCATTGCATCATTCAGTACAACAACAAACAATGCGTCAATGTGGGAAATGTATTCAAACGGCGGAACGGGCATTGCAGTTCAATTTGATAGGAACTCGTTAGAAAACATTGACCGTTCAATATTAGCACCATGCATATATTGCGATACTTATTTTGATTTGCTCAACGATGAGTTGTTTATGGAATATACATATAAGCAGGCGGCTGAAATAAAAGTAGTGAATGCAACGAACGATGACGTAGTCGGCAAAGTCGGCAAAGCTGTCGCATTGAATACGAATGTTATTCCACGCATAAAGCACAGTGCATATAGATACGAGAATGAGCACCGAATAATAAGACTCGGTGTTGATACACCATTGTTTAGGGTGCGCAAAGGCATAATTGTGCCCTATAAAGAAATTATGATTCCAATTCATGCTGTAACAGGATTCATTATAGGTCCCACCGCCAATTATGAATACATACTTTCATCGCTTGAATTGTTCCTTGCAAGTAAAGGCTTGTCTCATCTGTACAAACATATTACAAGGTCTCAAGTACCATATAGAGGATAAACACGCTCAATAAAAGTTCATATGACATATATTCATTTATTATTCCTTATACTCACTTTAGCAACGATAATCTTTTGGATTTACTTCAAATTCAAAAGAAAATACAAATACACCAGGGAACGTTACGCCTTTTTCAGTTCTCTCCTTATATTCAATCTGTCAATATATGCATTCTCAATTATTCAAGGCGAACCAATAGAAGTAACATTAATAAATTACGTACTTCGTGTTTTCGATCTTCCATTGATAGAGAATTTCAATCTCGATTTCAAAGACAAAATACTGTTTTTCTGTTTTATAATCTTCTTCGCCATCTATTGTAACAATATATACAATAAGTGGACTTCAAATATTTCCAACCGCCAGCACGAACATACCAAGCTTGCCAAAGAAGCACATTATCTAATAGATGCATGGTATGTATTACGCAATTGGGACTCCGTACAGATATATAATCCTTTGAATGTCCAAAGTGAAGAATTGAACATCAAAGAGCCCGAGGTACAAACACTGACATGGCACATTCAAGTTGCCGAATTGTACACATTATATTCCAACCAATACAAAATAAATATCAACAACGACTGGTACGAACAGGAACACTGCTATATATCAACATACGGCCAAAAGAACATACCTTTGGCAATATTCTGTAAACACGAACGGCCAAGTGACGCAAAAATCAACGAATTTATAAAGTTTGCGCAACGAATTGTGAAGTCCGACAATTGCATATATATAATTGCTGTAAAGAACGGACAAATAGACGAGACACACACAACGCCATCCGGCATTGAATATTGTATAGTCAGCGAAGCAACCCTGCTCAACCAATTGATAAATTTCGAGGACTATTACAGGACTATCCGCGAAAACTATGAAAAGAATCCCATCATGGATGGATACCGATACACAGTCTGTGACATCTATACAGAGCCCGAATGTATCGTATATGAGCAAAAAGATAAACATCAGACTCCTCCATCCATTGAAGAATACATCATCAATTGGGTAAACGACCCCAAAGACAAGAAACAGTTGGCCATATTGGGAGAATACGGACAAGGAAAAAGTGTACTTTCACAAAGGCTTACATATCGTCTGACAACAGAAGAAGGTCTTTCGCATCGCATACCAATCATCATTGAACTTCGAGGAAAATTTCCTAAATCGTATAAAAACATATTGAGTTTCTTCTCTGATTGGGGAGCCCAATATAGTATAAAACCCCAAGCGTTGTTAAAGCTCTATTACGCCGGCAAGCTATTGCTCATATTTGAAGGATTTGATGAAATAGAGATGGTCGGCGACCATAAGATACGTATGGAGCACTTCAAGAGTATTTGGAGATGCAGCACCCGTAATTCCAAGATAATAATTACCGGACGTCCCAACTATTTCTCCAACGACCGCGAACAGAAAGCATTCCTCAGAACCGATGATACAGATTTCTCTCGTCAATATTGCAAAGAAATACACATTCAGAAGTTCGACAATCAACGCATAGCCAACGTCTTGCGTAATTTCCCTACCGATGTTAAAGAAGAAATACTCGATGTCTGCCGTCAACAATATGAAAACAGCAGTTTCATTGACCTTATTTCCCGTCCATCATCCTTGTTCTTGACATGTGCAATCTGGAAAGAGAGAAAACTATCTGAGAAAAAGGACAACCTCAATTCCTCAACAATCATAAATGAGTTCTTATTGCACTGCTACGACCGACAAGAACAGAAAGGATACAAGGAAGTAATATTGAGCCGCAATGAAAGAGCCTATTTCATGCAAGGAATAGCCGTTGGCATGTGGATGACAAACAAATACACCAACCAAATATCAGAAGCCAATCTCAATATTCTGGTAAACAAGTTAATTGAGAATTGTCCCGAACAACTCTCCCAAGACGATATAAACACTCCCAGTAGGTCACTCAAAAAAAGATACGATAAAAGATATAACGAAGACGATATCCTTTTGGATATCAGGACATGCGGCGTCCTTGTCAGAGACACCATGACGGTTGATACCTTTAAGTTTGCCCACAAATCTTTCCTTGAGCTGTTGGTAAGCAAATATTACACAACCTTCCTGTTTAAGGACGATTATCATCCCACCGATTTGGAGATAATCAGCCACCGAGCCATAAAAAATTCCTTCTCCATAATAGAAGATGAATTATCCCAAACGCCCGATGTATTCCAGTTCATCATAGAACAATGCACGCACGATTTGAAGTTTAGCTCCAACATAACGCCCAATGAGAAGACAAATGCAATCTTCAAAAAGATATGCTTTACCCCCATCAACATAAACTTATATTGCAAAATGATGTATCTGTTTGGCGTCGATGTCAAGAACGGAATGCTGGCATTTATAGGCCTCGCGTTTATATTGACGTTATGCGTCTATTCATGTACAACAGATAATGCCCAGTACACAGATGTCTATACAACCATAAACTATATTTCCGTAGCGTTCTCCGCTTTTGCCGTCTTGCTGTTATATTATTATGCAATCCGTCGAAGAACTCTGTCTGCTAGGTTAGCCCTAGCCTTCTTGCCTCTAACTGTAGAACGTTTCATCATACGTCTGACCAAAAGCAGCAATTATCTAATCCCCAAATTTACACGCCTGCTCATCTTCTATGTCATATGTAAAAAATACGATATTCATATACTATTACAATCAATGATGCCTAAATTCGCATATAAAGAATTGGTTAAAATGTCCGAATTGATGGAGAAACGTTTCAATGGCACTGAGAATATTGACAACGTAGCACCTGACATTGAAGAAAACCATGTCTAACGACACAATATCCATTAAAAACATGAACAATCATTCCGATAATAACAAACGAATAGCCAAGAACACCCTCATGCTCTGGTTGTAAGGAATGTAATTATGATATCTTCCATTACAGTTGCTTTTGCTTACTGAAACTGCAATGGACTTTCTTGAAATTAGACAATGGAAAACTTAAAAGATAAGACAGTAAAAGGTGTGTTCTGGAGTGCATTCAATCGCTTCAGTACACAAGGCTTACAGTTCGTATTTGGAATTCTTATTGCTAGAATTTTATTACCGGAGGAGTATGGAGTAGTAGCATTGCTATATGTTTTTATAGAAATATTAGATTGTTTTATTGATTCTGGTTTTGCCAATGCATTAATTCGTAAGCATGACAGAACTGATGAAGATTTCTCAACCGTTTTTTATTACAATCTTGTTGTTGCATTAATATGTTATGCATTGTTGTGGTGTGCGTCACCTTACATTGCTGCATTTTATGACATACCTATACTTGAAAATATAACTAAAGTTGTTGGTCTTGGGCTTATACTTGGATCCATACAAACAATAATGGGAATCAAGTTGACTATTGCTTTAGATTTTAAGACTGGTGCTAAGATTTCAATACCATCAAATATTATAATTGGTGTTTTGGGATTGTGGATGGCTTACAGTGGATATGGCGTCTGGACTTTAGTTATTCCAAATCTTATTGCAGGTGTCTTTAGAATTTTTATGTGTTGGTTTTATGTACGTTGGTTGCCTGCTCTCACTTTTTCTTGGAAATCATTTAAGGAGATGTTCTCATTTGGCTCCAAGTTGTTGGCATCATCTTTGATTGATAAAGTATTCTCAAATATATATACGATATTAATTGGTAAATTTTTTAATCTTTCAGCTTTAGGATGTTACAAACGTGCAGGAATGTTTGCATCATTTTTTTCGAATAATATTACTGGTATTTTGCAAAATGTAACGCTCCCTGTACTATCTAGTATCCAGAATGAGGATGAACGTCTTAAAAGTATTTATAGCTCTATTATACGAATGTCAGTTTTTGTTATCTTTCCCTTAATGCTCGGTTTATCAGCTGTCGCAGATCCGTTTATTCGTATTTTGCTAACGGATAAGTGGGAAGATTCTATATCTCTTTTACAGATAATATGTTTTGCTTTGATGTGGTACCCCGTGCATGCATTAAATTTGAATTTGTTACAAGTAAAAGGCCGGTCTGATTATTTTTTAAAATTAGAAATAATGAAAAAAATAACAAGTATATTATTTATTTTTGTAACATTTCCGTTTGGTCTTAAAGCTATATGTTATGGTTCTGTTGTTACATCATTAATAAGTGTTGTTTGGAATACACACTATACGAAAAAAATAATAGGTTATGGCTTTTTAAGTCAAATACATGATATAATGCCAACGTTATTGCATTCACTCGTTATGGGTGTTCTTGTGCACATAGTAGTCTATCTAATGCCTACATTGTGGTTTAAGTTGATAATGGGTATAATTGTTGGTGCGCTCTATTATATTGGCGGAGCTTATATTATGAAGTTTAAAGAGCTTAGAGAGGTTTTTAATATTCTTAAATTAACGAATGTGTTTTAATATATGTTCATAATTAATTAATCAGTATATCAATATTTTTATCAGATTTAATGTCGAAATGTTTGAACTGTATTTAGATATCACTGGCACATTGTTATGGTATGGCATAAAGCAAATAGTTGCATTATCATGATGTCAAGACTATTGTATATAAAAGAGATTAAACGTAAGGAAGGCGAATTTCAATTTTTTATGCATCAGTTCGTTGAGGCTGGTATAAGAAAAGGAATAACACCTTTACCTGAATTTGCAGGTAATAATATTTTAGTGCGTCTTGTTAGAAAATTTTCACCAATACTATTACGCTGCCCAAAAACTACTAAAAGTATTATTATTGCCTGTAATGGTGGTTCTTTGTTTCATCTATCAAGGCCTTATTTGCGATACAATATAATTCCTTTTTTATGGGATGTATGGCCCGAGAACCGAGAAATACTTTTCAATGATATTAGGAGGTTGGGTGTTAAAGTTGCATTTGTAACTTCAAGACAGAATAAGGAACTTATTGAAAAAGAAACAGGAATAGAGTGTTATTATATTCCTGAAGGAATAGACATAACAGACTATAACAAAGGTACATCTTTAGTAGAAAGGGTGGGGGATGTATATGAACTTGGTAGGCAGCATCCGTTGTATCATAAAACTGTTTCGTCATTAATTGAAAAAGGAGTGATTTCTCGTTATCATGGCAATGAATATGATAATGATGGACATTTGGTATCATTAGCTTTTAAAACAGCTGATGAACTATTGCAAAAAATAAATAAGATAAAAGTTGTGGTATGTTTTCCTCAATGTGATACTCATCCGCAAAGAGTTGGTAATATAGAGACTTTGACACAAAGATATTGGGAATGCATGCTATCTGGAAATCTTATAATTGGACGTGCTCCACAAGAATTGATAGATTTGATTGGTTATGATCCAGTTGTGAATATAGATTGGAATGCTCCTGAAATTCAATTGGTTTCAATACTTAATAACATTGCAGATTATCAAGAACTTGTTGATAAAAACTATGAAACTGCATTAAAGCATGCTTCATGGGACGATAGAATTGAAAAAGTTCTCCAAGTGCTAGAAAATTATAATATTAAATTGTAATACCAACTTCTTATGGTTAAGTATTCTTTTGTATTACCAGCATATAAAGCCCGTTTCTTTAAAGAGGCGTTAGATAGTATCCTTTCTCAAACTTATAAGGATTTTGAACTTATTATAGTAAACGATGCTTCGCCCGAGGATTTGGATTCTATAGTAAAACAATACGATGATCCTCGTATTCGTTATTATTTCAACGAAGAAAATATTGGAGGTAAAGATCTTGTTGCGCAGTGGAATCATTGTTTGGAATACGCAAAAGGTGAATATGTGATACTTGCATCGGATGACGATGTTTACCATCCGGAGTATCTTGAAAAAATGGATGAACTTGTTCGCAAGTATCCTGATGTTAATGTTTACAGACCCAGAGTGCAATATATAAATAAAAATAATGAAATAATATATACAGAGAATTTATTGCCGGTGAAAATGTCGCTGATACAGTATCTTGAGGCTTGGATCACAACAAAGATAGGCAGTGGTATTCCCTTTAATGTTTTTAAAAGATTGGAACTTGAGAAACAGGGTGGCTTTTTAAATTATCCATTAGGTTGGTTTAGTGATGATGCAACTGTAATTGAGATTGCTAAAAGTAATGGCATGGCATATAGTGCTGATACTTTATTTTCTTTTAGATGCTCTGATATTAATATATCATCCAAAAAACACACAAAGTCATTGATCTTGAAGAAAATAAAGGCTACGGAAGTATTTTATTATAACATTAAACAACTTATAACTAATCTACCTACAATCGATAATGACGATTTGGAGAAAAAAGACTTTTTGACTAAACGATTTTCATATTTCTTATCTGAAACAAAAATACGTAGTCAAATATTCAATACTTCTTTATTCGTTGTATTCTCAATCTTGCCAACTTTAATGCGTCTTGAGTTTTTGCCAAAGAAGTTGCTTTTTAAATATTATCTCTCACATTTTCGCTCATTATTGTTGGGAAAATATAAATAACAATGAAAATGGTTTGTGAAAATATGCCAGATATATCAGTAATTGTTCCTGTATACAATGCCGAGAAATACCTGCATCGTTGTATAGACAGCATTCTTGCGCAGACATATATAGATTTTGAATTGTTGCTTATCAATGATGGTAGCAAGGATAATAGCGGAGCAATATGTGATGAATACGCTGCAAAGGATGCTCGCGTGCGTGTATTCCATAAGGAAAATGGTGGTGTAAGTTCTGCACGTAATTGTGGATTGGACAATGCTACCGGTAAGTACATCTGTTTTATTGATTCCGATGACTGGGTTGATGCCAATTATTTAGAGGAACTGATACCTAATGAAGGTGAGGATATGGTTGTATGTGCATTTATGTATGATACTATGGAAACTTTCCCTCTTAGTGATATTGTTCGTGATAAGCAGAATATAGAGTCGGTCCTTCACATCCTTCTAGATCATATGGCAGTATGTAGCCCCTGGTCTAAGATTTTATGTCGGGATATTATAGAACGCAACCATATAAGGTTTGATACTAAGGTTTGTGCTGGTGAGGATATGCTATTTATTTGTGATTATTTTTCATCAGGAATAAATAAAATACGTACAATCTCTTTTCCATTATATCATTATTACATAACTGATAATGCGAGTCTTTCTCATAGAATCGTAGACTTAAAAACAACGGAATATGTACTTGATTGCATAAAAGAGCGTTTCGATAACCTTTCTAAGGTCTATAAGTGGAATAGTGACGAAGGATACAAAAGACATATTACAACGCAGTTTAATAATTTTTTGACATGTATAAAGTGTGTCCCTTCATTTTTTAAACGTGTACAACTCATTAAGAGGGTAATAGATAACAGACATGTACGTTTATTGTTGTCAGATATTGATTATATTTTAAAAAGAACAGGTCAAAGTGGTGTAAAAGCATTTAGTCTTAGAGCTGCTATGTTACCTCTTAAACTATACTATTTAATTAATAATATTAATGTATGAGAATATTATTTGTTAATAATATACCCTTTAATCCAATTTTGGGCGGAATAGGACGAGTGACAGATATATTGACAAAAGGCTTGATTGCTAAAGGTGGATATGAAGTCTATTATTTATGTGGCAAGGTAGAGTTACAGAATAAGTATCAATTGAATTACGATTATCCAGTACCATTATATACATTACCAGAATCCGTTTTTAAAGATTCGGGAATAAATAAAGAATTTTACCAACACCTTCTTGAGAAACTTGAAATTGATGTCGTTGTAAATCAGCGCGGATTAGGTAGTGGATTTGATAAAATGATGGAGATTGGTAATATTAAAAAAGTATGTGTATTACATACAAAGCCTAATGCGAAAATCAACCATGATTTATCAAGGATGTTGTTGTTCTCCAAAACTTTTAAGGAGCAGATAAAGAAATATATTAAAGTCCTATTATATCCATATTTCTATTCAAGGACAAAATATATGGCTAAACAATATCTGAAAAAAACATATCGTGAATTAGTGCGGTGTTCTGATGCCATTATATTACTATCTGATAATGACAAAAAAGAATTTCTATCAAATGGTATTAATCTTGGTGACAAGATATTATGTGGTATACCAAATCCAAATACATTTCCTGCTGTAAATAATATTTCTATTGAAAAAAAAGAGAATATTATTCTTTATGTGGGGCGTTTAGATCCTTTTGATAAAAATGTTATTGCATTAATTAAAATCTGGGAAAGATTATACAAAATGCATCCAACATGGAAACTTGTGCTGGTCGGTGATGGGGCTGACAGAAATAGAATTGAAGAATATGTAAACGAGAGATGTATAAAAAATGTCTATTTAGATGGAGCTAGAGATAATGTTGCAGATTATTATAGTAAAGCCTCTTTTATCTGTTTGACTTCTAATTTTGAAGGATGGGGTATGGCTTTGACTGAAGGTATGCAATATGGTTGTATTCCTTTCACATTTAACAATTATGGAGCTGCGTCCGATATTATAGATGATGGAATTAATGGATGTTTAATACCTGCTTATGATTTGAAAAAATATGTATTCCGTTTGTCAGAACTTATGCTTGACGCTGATAGACGTATAAAAATGTCAAAGGCTGCAATAGAAAAGGTGAAAAAGTTCTCGGTAGAAAATGTCGTAGATAAGTGGGATAAACTATTTCAAAGTATATAGCAAACATGTGACATGCATATATAGATAAATATTGTTTAAAAACAAAATATATAATGAAACTCTCAGTAATAACAATAAATTACAATAACCGTGATGGCTTGAGAAAAACCATTGAGAGTGTTGTGAACCAGACATATAAGGACTTTGAATACATTGTTATTGACGGTGGCTCAACCGATGGCAGTGTTGATGTAATAAAAGAGTATGCCGGCAAAATTGACTATTGGGTGAGCGAACCCGATAAAGGTATATACAATGCAATGAACAAAGGTATTGATGTTGCAAAAGGTGAGTATCTGAACTTTATGAATTCTGGAGATACATTTTGTAATAACGATACTGTAGAATGTGTTTTTATTAAAAACAATCAAAGCGACATTATCTGTGGAAATACAATGATGCCAACAAAACATGAACCACCGAACGAAATAACATTTAAAACAATGTTTTCTGGTACAATTTGTCATCAATCTGCATTTATAAAGACATCATTGATGAGAAAATATAGATATGATGAGAATTTAAAAATAGTAGCTGATAGAAAATTTTTTATAGAAGCTTTGATTTTAGGAAATTCTTCATATTCAGCAATTGATGTCGATGTTGTAAATTACGATATCAATGGTCTCAGTTCTAATAATAGATTTCTTTCTGATTATGAACATTCTAAAGTCATTGAAGAGTTAATTCCTGAAAGGATTAGATTAGATTATGCTCGACAAACATTTGGAGTACTTCACAAGGATACTGATTACGAGAAGTTCTTTTTTGAAGTTGGAAAACGTAACTATCGTAATGTCGTTTATTTTGTATCAGTTTTTCTTATCCGTATTGTTTCTATATTTAAAAAAAGTGCATCTTTTGTTAATGTATTCCCATTAAGGTTAAAATAGTAAAGGATATTGTGCGAATGATAGTTGTCAAAATGAAAAATAGTTGCTATGAGCGAAAATAAACAAATCACCGTTACGGCTCCTTTGTTGCCCAGCCTTGACGATTTTAATGAACTTTTGAAGGATATTTGGCAGCGTAAGTGGATTACCAACAATGGCCACTATCACAAGGCTTTGGAGCAGGCTTTGTGTGAATACCTCAAAGTTCCTTATATAAGCCTTTTCACCAATGGTACATTGCCATTGATAACAGCGTTGCAGGCTTTGCGTGTAACTGGTGAAGTAATTACCACGCCATTTAGTTTCGTGGCAACTACCCACAGCATTTGGTGGAATGGTATCAAACCGGTGTTTGTTGATATTGATGAAAGCAATTGTGGTATTGATCCGGACAGGATTGAGGCTGCAATCACACCGCAAACCACAGCTATTATGCCGGTACATTGTTATGGTAAGCCATGTGACACAAAACGCATACAGGAGATAGCCGATAAATATGGCCTTAAGGTTATTTATGACGCTGCACACGCTTTTGGTGTTGAGGTTAATGGTGAGAGCGTTCTCAATGCCGGTGACATGTCAACACTCAGTTTCCATGCAACAAAGGTGTACAACACAATTGAAGGTGGTGCTCTTGTAATGCACGACGAACAGATGAAACGTCGTATTGACTACCTTAAGAATTTTGGTTTTGCCGGCGAAACAGAAGTTGTTGCCCCCGGTATAAATAGCAAGATGGATGAAATGCGCGCAGCATACGGCTTGTTGTCATTGAATATCGTCGATGATTCCATCAAGGCCCGTCAGGCTGTTGCAGTGCGTTATCGTGAGGTGCTTAAAGATGTAAAAGGAATACGCTTTTTCGATGACATGCCAGGCGTAAAGCATAACTATTCTTATTTCCCCATATTTGTAAAAGCCGAGGAGTATGGCATGACCCGTGACGAACTTTATTTTAAGATGAAGGAGCATAATGTCCTGGGACGCCGTTATTTCTATCCGCTTATCAGCACATTCTCTACATATCGAGGATTGCCATCGGCTGCTGTAGAGAACCTCCCTGTTGCCACCCGCATTGCAAATGAGGTTATTTGCTTGCCGATGCATCACGAACTAAGTGAAGACGATTTGAATCGCGTAATAGATATCATAGTCAATAAGAAATAAGATGAAAGAAATATACGCATTGGGCATTGGACATAATACTCCTGTTTTTATAGATTTGGCCGAAGCTTGTGGCTATAGAATAGCGGGACTTTATCATTACAATGATAGCCGTACAGGTGAATATGACCATGGCTTTGAAATTTTAGGATCCTTTGATGATTTGTTAAGCTTGCCTACATTGTCATCAAAAAACTTTTTGCTGACAATGGGAAATAATAATATTAGAGCAGAACTGTTTGAAAAAATATTAAAAAAAGGCGGTAATATCCCGTCATTGATACATCCTACAGCTGTCATATCTCGTTTTGCAAGCATTGCTGAATCTGGAGTGTATATCTCTCCCTTTGTGTATTTACAAGCAGATTCGTCAATAGACAAAAATACGGTAGTATTGTCACATGTAAATATTAGTCATAACACAACTATTGGTAAAAACTGTTTTCTAGCCGGTAACGCAACAGTCGGTGCATATACTGTTGTTGAGGATGGCGTTTTTATTGGACAAGGTGCGCTCACAATTTCTGCAAAGGTTTCAAAAATTGGTAAGAATGCTTATATAGCAGCTCGTGCTTTAGTAACAAAAGATGTTCCTGAAAATGTTATAGTCGTTGGTGCGCCAGCTCGAGTCATGGAAAAATAAGCAAATTAAGATGTTTGATGAAAATGAACAACACAATCTATTGTATAATGTAATTGTATTGGCTTGTTTCTATATTGATAGATTTGACCAGAATCCCCAACTATGTGTAAAGAAAGCGTCGCCGTTCCTTGAGATGGCATTTTCATTGTGTAATCAGTATAAAAAACAAGCTCCAATAGAGGGTTTGGTTTACGGTTCTATGATTAATCACAATTATGGATTTTTGTTGGCTTCAGTTGGAAAATGGTCTGAAGCAGTTGATTACTACAAAAGAGCGTATGAAGGTAGGGATTTCTTTTGTGATTATTTCAGAAATGATGAAACTAAAAATGAACTCGCAGAAACAGCTGTCAATTATTCCGATTGTTTGTTGTTTCTTAATCGATATGATGAAGCAATAGAGTGTGCCAAGAAGGCTATGGAACTCTATCGCCACTTGTTGCAACCCGAATATGAACATATATATATGAATTTCTATAAGGCACAACAAATGTTGGGAAGCATATATGTTCATGTTCCAGATAAGAAAGCGGAAGGGCTAAATATGTTGTCGAATTACAGGCAATGGGCTCAAGCACATCCTGATAATAGTTATCAAGCGATTTTCAAGAATATAAGTTATAAAATTTTAAAAGCAAACGGACAATTATAATATATAGATTATAGATGTGTAATTTGTGGATAATAACTAAATAAAGGTATATGATTTGTGCTCCAATATTAATAGCAACGTTGAATAGAGATGTCCATTTTATAAGGCTTATTGAGAGCCTTAAAAAGAACACTTGGGCTAAGTATACTCCAGTTTTTGTGGCATTAGACTATCCTCCTGCAGAAAAATATATGGAAGGCTATAAAAAAATTTGCAAGTATCTTGAAGAAGATGATTTTTCGGTTTTCTTGGAATTTAATGTAATACGCAGAGAATATAATTATGGCAGCATTAAAAATATGTTGGAGATGAGAGATGCTGTTCTAAAAAAATATGATAGATTTATCAGAACCGATGATGATGCTGAATTTTCTCCCAACTTTCTTGAATATATGAATAAATGTTTGGAGAAATATAAGGATAATCAAGAAATTATAGCTGTTACAGGCTATGCCTATCCTGTAAATTGGAAAGTTTCAGAATCTGCAACCATATTAAAAGAAAATTTCATTTGTCCAATGTGGGGTACTGGTTTTTGGAGAGATAAATACAAAAAAGTCGCCTCATTCATTAACGATAATGGTTTGCTGGATGATGCCAAGAATATTGTGAGAACGGGATCGTATAAACAGATGATAGATAGTTGTAAATATGAATTTGTCAATCTTTGTTTGTCCACATCGTACGATGAAGCGACTTTGGCAAATCGTTTTAGTGATGTGGCTGCTAGAATGTATTCTGCGGCATATAATAAATATATAATAGTACCAGTTAAATCCAAAGTGCGTAATTGGGGGTTTGATGGAAGTGGTGAGTACTGTCCAAATATTACAGGAAAAGGTTTTACTACAGCTGATTATTCCTATTCTTCACAACCTATAGATTCTTCAATGTCATTTGATATTATAGAAGATAAAATCAATGATGTAAAACAGAATCGTAAGATTATGAATAATTTTGATTCAATTACATTAAAAAAGAAAATGAAAATGAATGTTAAACTTCTTTTATACAAAGTATTAGGTGAATCTTTGTATAGAAAATGTATTGTACATTGAATATTATGAATACTGTACCCATAGTCTTTTGCTTTGACAATAATCTTGTTAAGCCTGCTTGCGTGTGCCTCTCATCGTTGATGATGAGTGCAAACGAGGATACCTTCTATGATATTTTTATCTTGTATTCGCAAAAACAGCCGCTTGAACATACGCAAATAGACAAATTGCCCGGCTACTACAAGAACTGCCGTATACAGTACAGGACTGTAGATGGCACTTTTGATGAGGCTTTTGAAATCCGTGGTATAACCACTCCGGCCTATTATCGTCTGTTGATACCGGAACTGATACCGGAGTATGACAAAGTACTTTATTCCGATGTCGATGTCATATTCCGCGAAGATCTCACCAAATATTATAATACCGACATGACGGGGTATTATGTTGCTGGTGTCGATTCGCTGGCCGGTTTGCAGCCCGGGCTTGTGAAATACTATAACGGCACTATTGGTACAGGCCCCGAGGGTATAATATATTCAGGTAACCTTATTATCAATTCAAGGGAGATTCTCAAGGACAATATAATACCGCGCTTCAAGGAGCTTGCCAAGAACAAGTACACATTCCAGGATATGGATGTGTTGAACATTGCATGCCGTGGAAAGATAAAGTATCTGCCACCATCGTTCTGCCTTACAACATACATATCGGAGTATAATGTCTACCGCAAAGCGGAAATCTTGAATGTATGGAGCAAGACAGATATTGATGATGCCTTGTCGCACGGAATTGTGCATTTCAATGGCAAGAAACCATGGAAGGATGTTTGTATAAACTTCGACATATGGTGGGAGTATTACCGTCGTTGTCCTTTCTTTGATGAGAAATTCTATTTCAATTTCTTTAATTATAAACTTAATGAACTGGATCATCTGCCTTTGATGAAGAGAATAAAGGTGTTGTTAAGATATTTTATGATAAAGTTATAGTGTTTTAGTATAATGAAAACCTATATAGTTAATTTGGCAACATCTACGGCTCGCAAAGAGTATATGCGGGAGTTGCTTGGTAAGTATAATTTTTTAGAACAAGAGTTCATTGAAGCTGTAGACGGGCGTGTCTTCACTCCCGAAGAACGCAGAAAGGCTTTTGATGATAAAACATGTTATAAGAGGTATGGCCGTTTAATAAATGGTGGTGAAGTTGGTTGCACTCTAAGCCATTTCAAGTGCTACAACAAACTGGCCGAATCGAATGATAAGTTTGTGCTGATTCTAGAAGATGATATAACTATAATGCGCGATCCTAACGAACTGGATTGGGCTGGAATTCGGGAATTCATGTCAGTTGATGAACCTCGCATAATGTTCCTCTCAGGTGATTACTGGTATTGGGGCAAGAAAAATGTAACACGCGTTTTTAGTGCAGTGGGTAGTTATGCTTATTTTATAAACCATGCAGCAGCTGTTAGAATTGTGAATAAGATACCAACCCCTTCCAATGTTGCCGATGACTGGGATGTGTATAAGTTGCTAGGAGTGAAGTTGTTTGCAATACACCCCTATGTGATTGATGCGAACATTGCAGATATCCCGTCTGAAATTCAACAGAATTATTGGGGTAACCACAAGGATAAGATGTCATTAAGGTTTGTTTTGCGTACACTGTATGTCGGTTTTGTAAAACGCTGTTTGGGACGAATAGGTAACTTTGAATCAAAGGTAAGAACTGAATAATATGGCAAATAACAGACTTTTAAGTGTTGAGGCTCTCCGTTTCATATTCATGACAATAATTGCCTTGTGGCACTTTGGTAGAATAAACCCTTTTACTCACGGATACATAGCCGTCGATTTTTTCTTTATACTGTCGGGCTATTTTCTTTATAGAAGTTACATAAAGCATAAATACGATGCTTTTTCATATACAGTAGCTAAACTGAAGCGGTTTTACCCTGAGTATATTATTGTTTTTGCTGCAGCTTTCTTAATGAAATTACAGATATTGTTGCGTAGCAATGATATTATAACTGTTCTGTTCAATGCCATAAGTGAAGGACTGCTGATAAATGGTATTGGCTTATTCGGTGGTTCTGTCAATCCTCCGTCATGGTATGTCAGCGTTCTGTTGATAGGCGGTGGAATATTATACGCGGTGTTGTTTTATAATAGAAGACTTGCTTTGAATGTGGTTTTCCCGTTATTTGTCCTTTTCTCATACACCTATCTGTTGGGGGTCAACGGTTCTATCGAACAATTTGCCACCGTTGGCTTTGTATGTCAACCGTTATTTCGTGGTATGGCGGGTATGGCATTGGGAATAGTACTTTCGGCTTTTTTATTGAGGTATAGTGAAATGTTGAGTTGCAAACATGTAATATTGGATGTCGTATCTATGATAGCAGTTATTGTAGTAGGTATACTTCTTTTTTACAAACAGAATTATGATAATATGGCTTTGTTAGCATTCTGTATGTTGATTTTGTCATGCTCAATATCAAATTCACTTGTGAATAGAATCTTCCAATCTCAAATATGGGCAAAACTTGGTGGAATTACTTTTGAAATGCTTTTAGTCCATGCTCCAGTCATTTGGGTAATGAATAGTTTGACACGCTGTATTCCTTTGTCTTCTTTTGAGAAATCATTTTTGGCTGTTGCGTACATAATTGTTGTTGTAACAGTATCATTTGTACTCAAGATTTTGAATAATAGGGTCAAAGAGCTGTTTAAGTAGCAGGTTATGAATAATAAGATAAAAATAAATTTTGTTGACTTTTGGGGAGATTTCAATAAGTGCGATAACTTCATTACCCGTGCTTTAAGCAAAAAGTACGAGGTGGCGATTTCCGACAATCCCGATTATCTGTTCTTTGGAACATTTGGCTACAGGCATCTGAATTACAACTGTGTCAAGATTATGTTCATTGGTGAGAACATTGCCCCTGATTTCAACTTATGCGATTATGCACTGGGTTTTGACTTCATACAGTTTGGTGACCGCTATATGCGATTGCCTCTTTATTGCACATATGAAAGTTTTGCATCGTTGGCACAAACACGATTGCCCAGTGATGAGGCTTTGATTGACAGGAAATTCTGCTCTATGGTGGTTTCCAACAACAGGCATGCCTCGCCGCACAGAGAACGCTTTTTTAAACTGTTGTCGGAATATAAACAGGTTGATTCCGGCGGTAGGCTTTGGAACAATGTTGGCGGCCCTGTAGCCAACAAGTTGGAGTTTGTGTCGCAGTACAAGTTCAATATTGCTTTCGAGAACAGTGCGGTACATGGATATACTACAGAAAAAATCATGGAACCAATGGCTGTCAATACATTGCCCTTATATTGGGGAAATCCTTTGGTGTGTAAGGATTTCAATGCGGCTTCGTTTGTGAATGTCAACGATTTTGCATCAATGGAAGACGCGGTGCAGCATATTGTGGATTTGGATAATGACGATTCCAAGTATCTGCAGATGATTAAAGCCCCCAAGGTGCTTGATGAAAATATAATTAATTGGGAAGAGCGACTGTTGGATTTCCTTTCAAATATTATTGAAAAGCCTATTGAGGAGGCGAGGTATCTTGCTCCATTCGGTGTACAGAAATTATACCGTGAGGAGTTGCTTGCATATGATATACTTTCCCGCAGGCTTAAAGTCAAGAAGATTGTAGCTGCATACGATAAATTAAGAAAGAAAATCAGAGGATGAAAGTTTCAGTTATAATACCAATATACAATGTCGCCCGTTTTATTGAGCGTTGCGCTGTGTCGCTTATGGAGCAGACGCTCAGTGGCGTGGAGTATATCTTTGTGAATGACGCCACGCCCGATGACAGCATGCAGTTGTTGCGTGCAGTACTTGAGCGTTACCCTGCAAAGGCAGCGCAGGTGAAGATTGTTGAGCATGCGCAGAACAAGGGGTTGCCGGCGGCGCGAAACACCGGCCTTGCTGTGGCAAAGGGTGAGTATGTGTTCCATTGCGACAGCGATGATTACGTTGAGCCTACCATACTTGAGGAACTATACAACGCAGTAAAGGGATGTGATGCCGATTTTGTGTGGTGTGATTGGTACCTGAGCTATGACAACAGCGAACGATACATGAAACAGCCGTCGTTCAACACCTCGTTGGAAGCACTGAAAGCAATGCTTGGTGGTGCCATGAAATACAATGTGTGGAACAAACTGGTGAGGCGTAGCCTGTATGTTGACAATGGCATTGAGTTTCCTGCCGGTTATGGCATGGGCGAGGACATGACAATGATACGCCTGGTGGCATGCGCAGGGAAGGTTGCGTATGTCAACAAGGCGCTGTATCACTATGTACGTAGCAATTCCGAGGCCATGACACAGGCTTATAGTGAGTGTCATTTGCGTGATGTGAGTTACAATGTGAATGAGACAATGGAATTCTTGGCCTCAAAAGGACTGGATACCGAAAAGGAGATGGCTTTCTTCAAGTTGAATGTGAAACTGCCGTTTTTGGTTACAGGGAACTGGGATTCATACCGCATGTGGAGCAAGTGGTATCCCGAGGCCAATGCATATATTGGCGCTAATGTCAATATGCCATGGCGTACACGTTTCTTGCAACAGATGGCTGCAAAGCGCTTCTATGTTGGGGTATGGATTTATTATCAGGTGATATATAGGTTTTTATATACTATTTTGTATAAGTAAGTTATGTTGAAATTCTTTTTGATAGTACTGACAGGAATACTTACAAGTTGTTTTTATTTCCCTTTTAACACGCCGTTATTACCAGCGGGAATGAATACAAAGATGCTGATGGCGGTAATAGGTCTGTTGATAGGTGGAATGAAGATGTTGCATTCAAGTACGGCAAATATTGACAAGTCATATTTTGTCATATCTTTATATGCAATGGTTGTGTCATTGGTGTGTGGTTTTGCAGTGGTATATAATGGCACGACCGATACTTCTTATGTCTCATATATAATGTCCATGTGGACCTGGTTGGGTGGTGCATATGCTGTATGCAACATAATAAAGGCGGTACATGGTAAGTTGTCAATAACTCTGCTGACAAATTATCTTGTAGCTGTTTGTGTTGTCCAGTGTGTTTTTGCAATAGTTATTGACAATGTTCCTTCTGCGCAAAATATTGTGGATACATACATCAATATAGGCCAGGACTTTGATAAATCTGTCAATCGTTTGTATTCGTTAGGCGCTCACCTTGACACCGCAGGAATGCGATTTTCTTTGGTACTTGTGTTGTTGGCCCATCTATTGATCAATATTCAAAAAACAATTTACAAAAAGTGGATTTGGCTGTATTTGGCAGCATATGCAATAATCGTTGTCATAGGTAATATGATGGCAAGGACAACCTCTGTTGGAATGGTAATCTCTATTGCGTATATGGCAATTGGTTCTGGCGTACATAAAATGTTAATCAGTGCTGGAGCACGTAAATTGTGGCTGTCTATAGGAACTGTTGCATTATTGGTTTTCCCATATATAGTATATAAATACAACACTGATGTTGAGTTCCACAATGACATGCGTTTTGCATTTGAGGGTTTCTTTGCTTTATTTGAGGAGGGACATTGGGAGGTTGGTTCAAATACACAGTTGAAGAATATGGTTGTTTTGCCTGATAATTTCAAAACATGGGTGATTGGCGACGGATATTTTAATAATCCGGTATGGAGCGATCCATATTACATTGGAGAAGTTACGGGTGGATATTACAAAGGTACTGATGTGGGATATTTGCGTTTCATTTTTTATATGGGCTTGACAGGGCTTCTTGCGTTCAGTGTATTTATGTGCAAGGCTGCACAAATGGCAGTTGTGCGCTTCAGGGAGTACAGGACCATGATTCTATTGCTGCTGTTGGTGCACTTTGTGGTTTGGCTCAAGGTATCTAGTGACTGCTTTGTAATTTTTGCACTTTTTCTTTGCATCCCCAAAGAGGACAACGATGAATATAACAAACTTGTAACGGTAAACGATGAAAATTCTCTATAACATTGCCGGTACGTGCCATTCGGGTGGAATGGAGCGTGTGCTTGCCAACAAGGCCAATTGGTTGGTTGCAAATGGGTATGATGTGGTTATTGTAACCACAGACCAACGTGGCGAGCCTCCTTTCTTTGCACTTGACGAGCGTATAAAGTGCCATGACCTTGGCGTGAATTATGAAGAGAACAACGGTGCGGGGTTCCTTAACAAGTTACTGAAATATCCTGCAAAGCAACGCAAACACAAGAGATTGTTGCGCGAGGTGCTTGCCGAGGAATGCCCTGATATTACAGTCTCAATGTTCTGCAATGATGTCTCATTCATTGCGGGACTGAAAGAAGGTGGTAAGAAGGTGCTTGAGATTCATTTTGGCAAGCATAAACGTTTGCAGTATGGTCGCAAGGGGCTGTGGCGCCTTGCCGATTTGTGGCGCACGCGTCAAGATGAGCGTCTGGTGCGCCGCTTTGACCGCTTTGTGGTGCTTACCAACGAGGATAAAGAGCTTTGGGGCGATATCCCGGGGATGGTTGTTATTCCCAATGCAAAGACCTTTACGCCATTGGCCCATGCCGCGCTTGACAATAAGAGGGTTATTGCTGTTGGGCGCTATACGCACCAAAAAGGCTTTGAGCGACTCATTGAAGCCTGGCGACTCATTTGTGACAAGGTCCCGGGCTGGTCACTTGATATTATTGGTGATGGTGAGCAACGTGTAGTCTTGCAGGAACTTGTGGATACCTATGGTCTTGGTAATTCCGTTACTTTGGTGCCGCCAACGAATGATATGCCGGCGGTGTACATGAATGCTTCGGTTGTGGCAATGTCATCTCGTTATGAGGGGTTGCCGATGATTCTTGTTGAGGCGCAGGCTTTTGGATTGCCAATTGTATCATTTGACAGCCAATGTGGTCCTGCCGATGTGGTTGAGGATAGCGTGACCGGTTTCTTGGTTCCAGAGGGTGATGTGCATGCACTGGCTCACAGGCTTGAGTGTGTCATGTGCAACGATAAATTGAGGAAAGATATGGGTGCTGCGGCTTGCAAGGCCTCAGAGCGTTATAGTGTGGGGAAGGTAATGGGACAGTGGTGCGAACTGTTTAATTCAGTTGTAAAGGAATGAAGACAATAGTAATATCTGCTGTAAATATACGCCAGGGTGGTACACTGACCATTTTGCGTAATTGTCTTGAATATCTGTCGGGGGTGGTTGCCAATGGAGAGTATCGGGTTGTTGCGTTGGTGCATAATAAGGACTTGGTTTGTTATCCCGGCATTGAGTACATTGAAATGCCCGATTGTATCAAGGGGTGGGGGCGTCGTTTGTGGTGCGAGTATGTTACAATGCGTGCGGTATCAAAGAAACTGGCACCGGTGTACTTGTGGCTGTCGTTGCATGATACAACGCCGCGTGTCAATGCAGTGCGTCAGGCGGTCTATTGTCAGACATCATTCCCTTTCTTGAAGTTGCGGCCACGTGATTTGCTGTTTAATTACAAGATTGTGCTATTTGGGCTCTTCACGCGCTTTGCATACAGGATTGGAATAAAAAAGAATAAGTACCTTGTTGTGCAGGCAAACTGGCTCCGTGATGGCTTCGCAAAAATGTTTGGCTTACCGCGCAGCAGGTTTATTGTGGCTCCTCCGGAGAGAAAAGCTGCTGAGCCAGGACTGCTTTATGATGGAAAGAGTGATGTTTACACATTCTTTATGGCCTCAATAGCCGATTGTCACAAGAATTTTGAGACTTTATGTGAGGCTGCGAGATTATTACAGGACGAGGTCGGTACTGGCAAATTCAGGGTGGTGCTTACTATTGGCGCTGATGATAATAGGTATTCAAAGTGGTTACATAGTCAGTGGGGAACGGTAGAGTCGGTGGAATTTGCAGGATACATGGACAAGAAACGCCTTTACGACAATTATTCCACTGCAGACTGCCTGGTGTTCGCATCTCGTGTAGAGACATGGGGGCTTCCTATCAGTGAATTTGCCGTTACTGGAAAACCAATGCTTTTGGCCGACTTGCCTTATGCATATGAAACAGCAGCCGGTGCTCATCGTGTCGCATTCTTTGATGCATGCAATGCCGTAGAACTCAAGGATTTGATGAAACACGCGATGGAAGGGGACTGCTCAATGTTTGCATCTGTTCCTCATGTCACACCCGAGGCACCGGTAGCTAATACATGGCAGGAACTATTTGATATTTTGCTGGGGTAGCAAAATGTCCCATCTTCGGTAGTTTAAAGGTAAATATTTACATGGAAAAGGTACAAAATGAGCATTTTTTAACATGAGGTAATTTTTTTTAGAATTTTATCCCTTGTGTGCGAAATTCACTCTTTCATATTACTTAATTTGCTATAAATGATGTACCTTTGTAGGTTGAAGGGGTATACTGATAACTAAAAGCTATGAAAATACTTCAACTGGGCAAATTTTTCCCTATCCGCGGTGGTGTGGAGAAGGTGGCGTACGACCTCATGACGGGGTTGAGCGAGCTCGGTGTGCAGTGTGACATGATGTGCGCCTTTGCCAAGGGCGGCACAAAGGTTATCAGCCTTAACGAAAATGCCAATCTCATAGGCTGCCGCACTCTGGTTAAGGTCGCAGCCACAATGATATCTCCCGCAATGATTCTCCAGTTGAGAAAGCGTTGCAGGGAGTATGATGTCATTCACGTGCATCATCCCGACCCGATGGCCTGCCTGGCACTCTACCTCTCGGGCTACAAGGGAAAGGTGGTGCTGCACTGGCACTCCGACATCGAGAAGCAGAAGAACCTGCTGCGCCTGTACAAGCCTTTCCAGGACTGGCTTGTGAAGCGTGCCAATGTCATTGTGGGGACAACCCCTGCTTATCTCTCGGCATCGCCATTCCTGACGACAGTGCAGGACAAGCTTTATTGCCTGCCAATCGGTGTCGAGCCAGTTCTCCCATCGGTTGAGGGTGCAGCAAGGATACGTGCGGCCTATCCGGGAAAGAAGATTGTCTTCTCGTTGGGACGTCTTGTTGCCTACAAGGGATTCCGTTACCTCATTGAGGCTGCCCGTTACCTCTGTGACGATTGGGTGGTGCTCATTGGCGGCGAAGGCCCGCTTGAGGGAACACTGCGCAAGAGCATACAGGCGTGGGGCCTCGAGGACAAGGTTAAGCTCCTTGGCCGCATCCCGTCCGAAGACCTGTTCGCCTATTATGGCGCCTGCACGCTTTTCTGCCTTAGCAGTGTGCAGAAGACCGAGGCCTTCGGCATCGTGCAGATTGAGGCCATGTCATGCGGCAAGCCCGTTGTGGCAACCCGCATCCCCGGCTCGGGCGTCTCATGGGTCAACGAACACGGCGTGTCGGGCCTGAACGTGGCCCCCAAGAACGCCAAGAAACTGGCCGAGAAGATAATGGAGATTGGCGACGACGAGACTAAATACACAGCATATTGCCAGGGCGCCGAGCTGCGTTACAGCAACATGTTTACTAAGGAAAAAATGATACACAACATACAGGAAATATATCGCAAACTATGGACAAGACACTAAATACTAACACAGACATACACAAGGACGCGGAAACACAGGCGCGTGTCAAGAAGGTGCACATCTCCTTCTTCTTCACTCTCGTTACACGTTGCATTGACATCATCGTGAGCTTTTTGGGCCTTGTGGTGTTCTCTCCGGTGTTTCTCGTAATCTACATTGCCGTCAAGCGCGAGGATGGCGGCGCAGTGGTCTTCAAGCAGGAGCGCATGGGCTACAAAGGAAAGCCATTCACGCTCTATAAGTTCCGTTCAATGATTGTCAAAGCCGAGGAGAGCGGCGAGCCCGAGCTCTATAGCGGAGAGAGCGATTCACGCCTCACACGCGTGGGCCGTTTCCTTCGCGAGCACCATCTCGACGAGCTTCCACAGTTGTGGAACGTGCTCAAGGGCGACATGAGCTTTGTGGGTTATCGCCCCGAGCGTGAGTTCTTTATTGAGAAGATCAAGGCCATCAACCCCGACTATGAGCTTCTCTACCACATGCGCCCCGGTGTGTTCTCCAACGCAACCCTTTATAACGGTTACACATACACCATGGAGAAGATGCTCACAAGGCTCGATATGGACCTCGAATACCTCTACAACCACTCGTTGTGGCTCTATATAAAGATCATCTTCCTCACAGTGTTGTCAATACTCACAGGAAAGAAATTCTGATACGTAGCCATGAGTGATTGTGTTATACGCCCCAAGAACAATCTGCAGTTGCGCAAGCTGGGCAACTCATATATGATTGTCGAGGTAAGTGCCGAGAACGTGAACATGAGCAACGTCTACACCCTCAACAAGACAGCGGCCGATATGTGGCAGCTCATTACCGAGGGCGAGCACACTGCTGCCGACCTTGCCGGTTGGCTCTGCTCAAAGTACGATGTCGAGCCCGCCACCGCGCAGGCCGATGTTGAGCAGCAGCTTGCCGAGTGGCGAGAATTTGGGTTGATATTTTAATGATTAACGGTTAACGATTAATGATTAACGATTAATGATTAACGATTAACGATTAACGATTAACGATTAACGGATTTAAACGATTAATGATTAATGGTTAACGATTAACGATTAACGATTAACGGATTTAAACGATTAATGATTAGAGATTAACGATTAACGGATTTAAACGATTAGGGATTAACGAAGCTTCGTTCAACGTTCAACGTTCCTCGTTCAACAGTTGACAACACTCGCTATTCGCGACCCGCAGGGCACGACTTGTCCCCGTGCAACCTGCGACCATTCGCTGCTCGTGTTATCGAAACTTCGTTTTCCTCGTTAAACGTTCCACGTTCCTCGTTAAACGTTCCACGTTCCTCGTTAAACGCAAATATATGTATAATAATTCATCGCGGTTACAGAGGGCCTTGTTCGCTTTGTTGCGTTCGGGGTTGTGGGAACGGGCTATTGATGACAGCTCCGCCTTCCCGTTGACGGCCGACGAGTGGAAACAGCTCTACGGCGTGGCAAAACAGCAGACCGTGCTTGGCATTGTCTATCAGGGACTGCAACATCTGCCCCAGGACATGCTGCCGCCAATGCCGCTGCTGGTGCGCTGGACAGCCGTTGCCGATGCCATTGAGCGCCGCAACAGGGAAGTTGACAATGCATTGTCGAGCCTGTATGCTCTGCTCCGTTCACAAGGGATAGGCCCTGTCCTGCAAAAGGGTCAAGGAGTGGCGCTGCTCTATGAGAAGCCGTTGCTCCGCGAGTGTGGCGACATTGACCTCTTCTTGGGGAGCAAGAGCGCCATGGAGACAGCAAACAGTTGCATACGCAACCACAATATACGCGTCGAAGCGATGCCCGATGACAGCTTTACCTACACATGGCAAGGTGTCGAGGTCGAGCATCATTCACGCCTGCTCGATTTGCACAATCCCTTTCTGCAGGGCTATGCCCGCAGGCTGGAGCGTGCTCACGGGTACGATGCCGTGGAGCTGCCATCCCGCCAGGGACAGCAGATTGCCGTTGCATCGCCTTTCCTTAACCTGCTGCTGCTTGACCTGCACATCCTCAAGCACGCGCTCGGTTGGGGCATAGGACTTCGCCAGCTGTGTGATATGGCACGCGCCTGTCACGCCTACAGCGGCAAGATTGACAAGACCCAGATGCAGCGCTGCTGCCACAGGATGGGCATGAGACGTTGGAACCCCCTGTTGCACGCCTTCCTGGTCAACTATCTTGGGTTGCCGGTGGAGCATCTGCCTTATCCCGCGGTTGCCAAGGACGCAGTGCCGTTGCTCAACATCGTGTGGCAAGGCGGAAACTTCGGTTTCGGCTTCCGTCAAGGCAAGGCACCCGCGCAGGGCACGTGGAAACGTAAGTTGCGCACTGCAGGTTCCTTCTGCAGCAAGGTGCCGTTTGTGGTGCGCTATGCGCCCAAAGAAGCTTTTTGGATATTCACCGGTTTGTTGAAAGGACAAATGTGATGAAGACAAAGGAATACATATACTCAGTGGCCGGTTTCGGGATGACCATCCATCTGCCCGAGCCGTGGGATGCGGGCCTGTTGTTGCCCTCTTTCCGCCCCTTCGCGCACGATGCCGCCGCTGTGGATACCATGCTGCTCGCTTGCACTGTCAGCATCGAACAGGACAACCCGTGCCTCCATGACCTTGGCGCGGTTGTCGAGGAGACAGTGAATGATATGGGCCACATACGCCTCTATCATCATCCCGTGGGGTACAGGGTAGTGCTCTCTGTCGAGGGTGGCGGCTGGCAGCACACCATGCTGGCTACAAAGGACTTCACGCAGTTGACGGTACGCCTCTGCTCACAGGACAGGCTCATGGGGCACATGCTCTCATCGTTCCTGCGCCTTGCCTATTCGCAGGCCATCCTGTACCACGATGCCGTCTCCATCCACGCCTCGGCGGTGCACAACGGCGGGCGTGCCTTCCTGTTCCTGGGAAAGAGCGGAACGGGAAAAAGCACCCACTCATCGCTGTGGATGCAGCACATCCCCGCGACAGGGCTGTTGAATGATGACAATCCCACGTTGCGCATAAAGGATGGCAAGGCCTATGCTTGGGGCACTCCATGGAGTGGCAAGACCCCTTGCTATATAAATAAGGTATACCCTGTGGGTGGGGTGGTGCGCCTGCGACAGGCTCCCGCCAACAGCTTCCACCGCCAGGAGGGCGTCGGCGCCTTTGTGGCGCTTTTGCCGGGCTGCTCGGTCATTGGCCAGGACGAGGCTTTGCGCTCCCGTCTCTATGACACCGTGGGCCGTCTGGCGCAGATTGTCGCTGTGGGCACTATGGATTGCCTGCCCGACAGCGAAGCTGTTACCATGTGCCACGCCGCACTGAATGATATTGAGAAACAATAAAAAGACGATTATATATGAACAGATTAAACATTTGTCTGCTTTTGCTTGCAACGTTGCTGCTGGGTTCATGCTCACGCAAGAACTATCTCTATCTGCAGGATATGCAGTTGGGCGAGATGTATCCTTTCGAGGAGAAGCACGAGGCTACCGTTCATCCCGATGACAGGCTGAAGATTGTTGTCAGCTGCGAGAAACCTGCGCTTGCCATGCCTTTCAATGCGCGCACCGGCTCGGTTCAGATGCGCGAGGACGGCACCGTGGCGTCAGTGGGCTCAACCGATGACAACAAATACCGCGTTGATGCCGATGGCTGCATCGATTTCCCCATGCTTGGCAGCCTCAAGGTGCAGGGACTCCGTCTCAGCGAGGTCAAGGAACTCATTACCAGGAAGATCATCGATGAGGGCTATATCAACGACCCACTTGTGTCGGTCGACATTGTCAACTTCAAGTATGTGGTGCTTGGCGCCATAGGCTCAAACGGTGTCTTCACTGTCGATGATGACCGCATAACCCTTGTCGAGGCCATTGCCAAGGCCGGCGACCTTGCACAGAATGCCCGCATTGACCTCGTCAAGGTCATCCGCGAGGAGGAGGGTGGCCGCAAGGTCTACGTCCACGACCTGCGCAAGATGGAAACCTTCTACTCTCCCGCATTCTACCTGCAGCAGAACGACATTGTATACGTAGAGCCAAAGTACAAGAAGAAAGATGCCGAAGACCGTGGCATTCAATATACTACACTATTGTTGAGTATAACATCGTCATTGACAACTATACTTTGGTATTTGAATAGTAATAGATAAGCGATTAACGTTTAACGATTAATGATTAACGGATTTAAACGATTAACGATTAACGAAGTCTTGTTCAACGTTCATCGTTCAACGTTCCTCGTTCCACGTTAATCGATAAAAAATAATTAAGATGAGTAACACAAACAACAAGAACGAGTCGGGATTGAATGTCCTTGATCTCTTTTTCTATCTGCTCTCAAAGTGGCCATGGTTCCTGCTTTCCATCCTCGTTTGCGGTGGTTTTGCATGGTACCAGTATGCCAAGGCTCCGTTTGTCTACTTCGGACAGGCGACAGTGATCATCAAGGACCCCTCGAACAAGACTTCGTCGGCGGGTCTCGACCGCTACGATAACCTCATCAATAAGGTCAACGTGGCAAACGAGATTCTGCAGTTCCGTTCAAAGAAGCTCATGAGCGAGGTTGTCTCACGTCTCGATGCCAATGTGAGCTACACCCATACCGACGGCTTGCGCGACATTGAGCTCTACAGCCAGTCGCCTGTCAAGGTCTCATTCATTGACTTCATCCCATCGGCCTACACGTCATTTACCGTGACACCGCTGCCCGATGGAAAGGTGCAGTTTGCCAATGTCCCCGGTACAGCCGAGGGATACACCCAGTCTGTTGCCTTTGGCGATACAGTGCTGCTGTCGGCAGGCCGCGTGGTGGTGAACCCCACCAACTTCCATTCCAAGCAGTGGCATGGCGTGCCCATCGCCGTTGCCCGCAGGCCGGTAGCCGCTACAGCAGCCGGCATCCTTGGCCGCATGTCGGTGCGCCAGCAGGACGAGGAGTCATCAATCCTCCTTTTCTCCATGCAGGACAGCTCTCCAGTGCGCATCGAGGATATCCTCAACACCCTCATCGACGTGTATAACGAGGAGGCCATCAACGACAAGAACCGTGTGGCTGTCAACACCGCCGACTTCATCAATGAGCGACTCATCATCATTGAGAACGAGCTGGGTGGCGTGGAGAGCCAGATCGAGAAGTTCAAGCAGGACAACAAGATGTACAGCGTGGGCTCTGCCGTAGGCCAGTATATGGGCGAGAGCCAGCGCTTCACCGGCGAGGAGATTGAGCTCGAGACCCAGCTGCGCATCATCAACTACGTGAAGGAGTACCTTGTCGACCCATCAAAGGAGACCGAACTCATCCCCACCAACACCGGCGTGGGCGACTCCAAGGTCGAGGGACTCATTGCCCAGTACAACAGCATGAAGGTGCGCCGCGACAACTACATCGAGGCCAGCAGCGAGCGCAACCCCGTGGTTCAGGAGCTCAACAACAACCTCCGTGCCACCAAGCAGACCATCATCCGCACCATCGACAACCTCATTGTCAGCATCGAGGTACGCCTCAAGGATGCCCGCAGCCAGCTGCAGCGTGCCGATGCCCGTCTTGCCACCATCCCCACCAAGGAGCGCGAGATGCTCAGCATCGAGCGTCAGCAGAAGATCAAGGAGTCACTCTACCTGTTCCTCCTTAACCGCCGCGAGGAGAATGCCCTCACACAGGCTATGGCCGACAACAACGCCCGCGTCATTGACAGTGCCGAGGCAGGCTATGCTCCCATCAGCCCCATCCGCAACCGCATCCTTCTCATGGGCCTTCTCCTGGGCTTCGCCATCCCGGCAGTCATCTTCCTGCTTATAATGTTCCTCGACACACGTGTGCAGACACGCAAGGACCTTGAGGCAGCCGTCACCTTGCCCTATCTTGGCGAGATCCCCGTCGACAAGCGTCGCAAGAACCGCAAGAACCCACAGGAGGCAGCTGTCAAGAGCGATGGCGACGACCTCACCTCCGAGGCCTTCCGCATCGTGCGCACCAACCTCTCGTTCATGATGAAGAAGGAGGAGGGCCGCAAGGTAATTACCTTTACCTCGTTCAACCCCGGTGCCGGAAAGACATACATCGCCCGTAACCTCGCCGTGAGTCTTGCCCACGCAGGCAAGAGCGTGATCATCGTCGACCTCGATATTCGCCGTCGCACCATCTCACGCCTCACACGTGCAGCCAAGATTGGTCTTACCGATTTCATCGTCGACAAGACCTTGACCGTCAACGATATCATCCAGCCTTGCAACGATGCCCAGGGCGTCGATATCATCTCGGCAGGCTCTACAGCGCCAAACCCCGCCGAGCTGTTGATGGATGGCCGCCTCGATGAGCTCTTTGCCCGGTTGCGCCAACAGTATGACTTTGTCCTTGCCGATAATGTCCCCGCCGGCATTGTTGCCGATGGCGACATCTCCAACCGCGTTACAGACCTCACACTCTTTGTGGTGCGTGCCGGCCTCATTGACAAACGCCAGTTGCCCGACCTCGAGCAGCTCTACCGCCAGAACAAATATAAGAATATGGCGCTTGTCCTCAACGGAGCCGACCCCGAACGCCGCGGCTATGGTTACAGCTACGGCTATGGCTACGGATACGGATACGGTTATGGATATAGCTACGGCTATGGAAAGAAATAAAATGAACCAAACGACCAAGAGCAATCTTGGTCGTTTGGTTTATTTTATAGGTTAAAGGTTAAAGGTTAATGGTTATAGGTAATAGGTTAAAGGTTATAGGTTATAGGTTAAAGGTTAAAGGTTAATGGTTATAGGTAATAGGTTAAAGGTTATAGGTTATAGGTTAAAGGTTATAGGTTAAAGGTTAAAGGTTAATGGTTAACGGTTATAGGTTAAAGGTTAAAGGTTCCTTTTTCCTTTCATCCTTTCCCCTTTTCCCTTTTCCCTTTCATCCTTTTGAGCCTAGTAGCCTTTGACAATGCCAACTGATCGCATCCCGCAGGGCACGAATTACAGCCGTGCTACCTGCGACTAACCGCTGTTGGCATCGTCGAACCCTCGGTTTTGTAAAAACCTCGGCTTTCCCCTTTTCCCTTTCCCCTTTCTCCTTTTCCCTTTTCCCTTTTCGCCCTTTTGGGCTTTGTAGTCTTTGCCAATGCCAACTGATCGCATCCCGCAGGGCACGAATTACAGCCGTGCAACCTGCGACTAACTGCTGTTGGCATCGTCGAACCCTCGGTTTTATAAAAACCTCGGCTTTCCCCTTTTCCCTTTGTCCTTTCCCCTTTCCCTTTTCCCTTTGTCCTTTCCCCTTTCTCCTTTCATCCTTTGTCCTTTCCCCTTTAACCTTTCATCGTTAATCGTTCCTCGTTCCACGTTCAACGTTCCTCGTTCATCAGTTGACAACATCAACTCTCCGCAACCCGCGCGGCATAACCTGCAGCTATGCTACGCGCGACCTATTGCTGTTGATGTTGTCGATGCCTCCGGCATTCATCGTTAATCGTTCATCGTTAACCTTTAACCTTTAACCATTAACCTTTACCCGTTATTTTCTATTTGTTGTTTGTAAAAAAACGTCCCGTTCGGGTGTGTTTTTAAATAAAATTACTATATTTGTACCCGTAAGGGTTTATTGTTTGGTGGAATAATTAAAATTATACCCGTAAGGGTTGTTATAGATATGAATTTAGGAGAGTATATCAGAGCAAAAAGAAAATTGCATAATCTCACTCAGGTGGAACTTGCAGAGAGAAGCGGTGTGGGAATACGCTTTGTGCGTGAACTTGAAAAAGGGAAACTCACCGTGCAATTAGACAAGGTCAATCAGGTATTGGAACTTTTTGGGGAAACATTGAAACCTGCTAAAATTTAAATACTATGAGAAAAGCAAAAGTGTATATCAACGAGCTCTTTTGTGGTGTACTTACCGAAGACTACGAGGGCTACCATTTCTCATACATACCAGAATATCTGGCTTTGGAAGGAGCTACCCCTTTGAGCCCAACTATGCCATTGCAAGAGGAGGAGTTTGTAAAGGAATTCATGTTTCCTGTTTTCGACGGGCTTATACCCGAGGGGTGGATGCTTGATATTGTCGACAAGAACTGGAAGGTGAATCCTCGCGACAGGATGAAACTGTTGCTGTTGTGTTGTAAAGATTGTATAGGTAATATAAGTGTTCAGGAGTATGAATGATAGTTCTGTAAAAAAATGCCTCTATTGCTATAAGACGATGGACAATGAGAGTGAGGGACGTTACCACTCTAAATGTGCCAAGAAACTATTTGGGACAACCAAACTTCCAATCCTGCCATATACACGTGATAATATAGAAGAACTTGCACTGCATATTCTGCAAAGCAGTATATCCATAACCGGTGTTCAGCCAAAACTTTCATTGGATATAAACAGAGGTGGCAAGAACGAGCCTGCAAAATTGACTATTGTGGGGCTGTGGGGAAATTTCATATTGAAACCACAAAGCTCAAAATACCATTTTATGCCCGAACTGGAGGACTTGACAATGAAACTTGCCGAGGTTGCAGGAATTGCCACAGCACCTCACGGTCTTATAGCTATGCAGGACGGAGAACTTGCATATATAACCCGCAGAATGGACAGGGGAACGAAAGGGGAAAAATATTCAATGCTCGATATGTGTCAGCTCACCAACCGATTGACCGAACATAAATATCGTGGTGCATATATCCAACTTGCCGAAACTATAAAGCGTTACTCTGTTGCCTCAATGCTCGATGTACAACGTTTTTGGGAGATTGTGATATTTTCATGGATTACAGGCAACTCTGACATGCATTGCAAGAACTTCTCTCTGTTGAACAAAGATGGAGTAGGGTATCAATTGTCGCCTGCTTATGATTTGTTGGCTGTTCTGCTCACAGGTATCAATGACAACGATGAACTTGCAATGCCACTTGTTGGCGAAGGTGAAGAAGATAATACTCCAATAGCAGGGCTTAATAGAACAGCGTTTATTGACGCCATGGAGAAATCGGGGATACAAACAAGAATAGCTGAAAAAATAATAGACAAGTTCTTGTTGTATATTGATAAATGGTTTGCACTCATTGATGACTCTTTTCTCTCGCCGGAACTAAAGTCAAGCTATAAAGAGTTGGTGAAAGAACGAATGGACAGATTAAAGTTGCTTGCAACTTCGATAACATGAGCTGCGATGAACGTTTAACGATTAACGGGCTTTATAAAGGTTATAGGTTAAAGGAAATAGGTTAAAGGTTAATGGTAATAGGTTAAGGGTTAAAGGTTTCTTTTTCCTTTCATCCTTTGTCCTTTCTCCTTTTCCCTTTGTCCTTTCCCCTTTTCATCCTTTCCCCTTTTCGCCCTTTTGGGCTTTGTTGTCTTTGCCAATGCCAACTGATCGCATCCCGCAGGGCACGAATTACAGCCGTGCTACCTGCGACTAACTGCTGTTGGCATCGTCGAACCCTCGGCTTTGTAAAAACCTCGGCTTTCCCCTTTCCCCTTTCATCCTTTCTCCTTTCATCCTTTTACCCTTAACCTTTAACCTTTAACCTTTAACCTTTCCTCATCCTTTCATTGTAGAAAAAATCCCACGTAAATTATTGAAAATTAGTGCTGATATGTTTGTTTTATTTTCAATAATTTTTTGTAATTTTGCACGGATTAATAGTTTCGTGCCGGTAGGGTTTTCGAGCGGTGTTTTGACGATTGTGTAAAACGTTGAAACTCAATGTCTTGGAAATTGCAGCCGCGCCTTGCGAAAAAGAAAGAAAATAATATAGCAGTGACCCGCGACTTGTTTTCTTCGCGAACTTGTCATCCTGACACAAGGAAGGATCTCAAAACCGCGTTAAAGAGAGATGCTTCGCTTTGCTCAGCATGACAAACAATATTGGGGCAACATCTATATTATTACTAAAAGAAATGAAAAAAAAGTGAATAGAAAACCGTTACTCGTTAAACGTTAATCGTTAATCGTTAATCGTTACTCGTTAACCGTTACTCGTTACTTGTTAATCGTTCACTCGTTACAAAAAGAAGAAAAACAATTGAATATATGAAAACAGAAAGAGAAAACTATCTCAAGCCACAGACCATCATGGAACAGGTGGCAATGGAGCAGGGTATTTGTTCTGCTTCAATTTTTGAACCTAACAGCGAAAGGGCTACGATAGAATCGGCGCCTCAAAGCTATGTTGGTTTTGATAATGTTAATGATGAATCAAAAAAGACGGCAGGTGGTAACTTCGTTGTTGAATGGGACTAAAACTAAGATGACTATGAAAAAATATATCAAATTGTATGCTCTTTTGGTGGCTGCGTTGTTTGTGGCTGCTTGTGACGATGATTTTGAGCAGGGCTATGAGCCGGTAAAAATTGTTTCGGGTGAGGATATCCCATTTGGCGTTGCTGCCCGTGTAAGTAATGGTGGCAAAACAACACGTACAGTCTATGGCGCAGTTGTAGATGATATTATTGAGGTCAATTGGGTTATAGGAGACAAGTTGACTATCTCTTCGCCCCAGGCTGGTGGAGCTAAGGACGGAAAGGCTACATATGAGGTTGCCGATGTTGCGATGAATATGATTCAGGGTGCTAACAGCAAGGCTACAACATTGGAAAAAATCGGTGATGCCGGTTTGCAGTGGACCGATGCGGAGGAATATACATTCTATGCAATGTATCCATCTATAGAGTCGTTTAGTGAAAATGAACGTGCGAATGTAGATATCCATCCGGATGGAGATGATGAATACGCTTATCCACACATGACAGGATGGTTGCCTGTGACTCAGACTCCTGCCGGTGAGATAAAAGCCGATGCCAATGGTGTATATACTATTGCACCCGATATGCGTTATGCATTCATGACAGCCAAGACAACTTATAACACAAAAAACGAATTTGGCGAAGCTAACGAAAATCCGGTATATCTTGAGTTTAACTCCCTCACCACTGCAGTCCAGTTTGAGTTGACTGCTGCCGATTTGTTGGTGAATGGCACTTATTCTACTAACATAGAGATCCAATCAGTGACTTTGTCTTCAAAAAGCGGTAGCCAGATATGTGGTGGTTTCGTATATAATTATAATAACGGAACAATTAAGCCTGATGAAGCAGCCAATTCAAATCTTGACCTCAGTTCTATTACCATGGACTTGGTGTCAAAGAATATTAGTCTGACAACATCAGAAAATGGTACTTATACAGAAGAGGGTACAGTTAATACCAATTATAAAAAATATGATGGTAAAGGCAAACTGAATCTTACATTCTTCCTTTTGCCAACATACTCACAGGAGGAGGATGAGAGCGACTTGCAGTTGAAGGTCATTTACAAGGTAGGTGGTATCATGCAGGGTAAGACTGCGACTGTGAATGCCGAAATTAAACCATCGTGGAAACATTATTTTGGTGGTTTGAAACTCCCCGCGATTAAATTGGGCAAGGGCGAAGAGGCGTCGGCATCGAACTGGTTCTCATTGCTGAATGACAAAATCTATATCTCACAGCTTTCATTTGCCGTAGCTGGAAACGCCTTTAGTAATAACAGTGCCGCTGCATATAAAGAGCAGGTTCATGACTATGAGACTCTTTGGGATATGGGTGTGCGTGGCTTTGAAATCTGTACCTATAATATTGATAATAATTCAAGCTCTTCTATCGGAACAGGTCCTATTGTTTCTGGTGGAGAAGCGGTTAGTGGCTATACGGTAAGTAGCGTGTTTGAAAACCTATATAGTAAACTTGGCGATGAGACTCTGGTGCTTATCTTTACCGCAAGACATACTAGTGGTTATGGTACTTTTAACCCCAAGGTATTTGTGGACCAGATAACAAATTACCTCAATGCATTCCTTGTAAAAGTGAATGGTGATAAAACTGATGAAACCCAATGGACAAAAAAACGTGAAGACCTGTTTGTGAGGTTGGGCTCAAAGTCGTGCGTGGGTGATTTGAAAGGTAAAATCGCAATCATAGTGCGTCCCGGTGATAACGACTATGTAAAAGCGCTCAATGTAGACGCGGCTGAAGTTTCAGAAGATTGGGTTAATTACATTACTGTGATTGATGACTGGGGTACTGGCGAGGACCAGTGGGGCGACCGTTATGGTAATTACTATGATGCTGAAAATTATAGTGCTGCAGGAGGCAAGAGCGTATTCGAAAACCAATACCTTCTTTATAAGGCTGGTACAAGAAGGGCATTATGGGGTAGCTGGTCATATTCAGAAGGTGGCGCTTTCCCAGAAGGAGTTGAAGCCAAGGATAAGAATTATGGTAGGAAGGTAAACAATGACGAAAGCGACATTGCTTATGTACAATGTTGGGAGCGTGTAGTGCAAGCTGACGATAATGAATATCGTCAAGCGCATTACGACGAAGGTGGTATTACCAGCGGTTCAAGCCTAGAAATTAAATGGTTTGAATCATATAGTGAGAAAAAAAAGATGGCTGAATATATCCTTGGAGAGACAATGAAGAAAAAAGGTGAGGCGCATTCTCCTCTGTACATCAATAGCCTGTGTGGATTCTTTATCAGCGGTAGTATAAAAATGTCATATCAGCCTCTTTTGAGTGGTAGTGCGAATTTTGGCGGAAAAACGATCAAAATAGATAAGAGCGGTACCGGCGGTGACTTCAAGAGTTGTGCGGCGAACCTCAACTATTGGATGTATAACAAGTTGAAAGACAATACTGTTCAAGGTCCTTATGGTATCATTATGCTCGATTATATTGGTGCTACAGAGAGTGACTTCACTGGTATTGCTGTTTCGAAAGAGGATGGCTTGACAGCTGCAGCTGCAGCCGAGGCTTCTATAAACTTGCCGGCACTGATTATGATGAACAACTTCAAGTTCCCGTTGGCGATGGATCCTGATTATGGTAATGATAATACAATGGAAAAGGTTGAGCTTTCGCAACAACCTCTTGATCAGGGAAAAGACTTTTTGCGTTGGATAGAGGAATAATTGATTATTAATGAGTCACATGGCGGGTGGGGTTTTTTTGACCCCGCCTGCCTATACGTTTTATAAGAGAAGCACTGTGCGATGGCCTGTACGTTGGGGCCATTAATAAGGTACGTGACTATAGAAAAACTATACAATAAAGAATAAGGAAATAATATAGCAGTTGACCCGTGACTTGTTTCCTTCGCGAACCTGTCATCCTGACACAAGGAAGGATCTCAAAACCGCGTTAAAGAGAGATGCTTCGCTTTGCTCAGCATGACAAACAACATTGGGGCAACATCTATATTATTGCTAAAATTAAGGTTATAATATAGCAGTTGACACACGACTTGTTTTCTTCGCGAACTTGTCATCCTGACACAAGGAAGGATCTCATGACCACGCAGAACAGAGATGCTTCGCTTTGCTCAGCATGACAAACAACATTGGGGCAACATCTATATTATTGCTAAAATTAAGGTTATAATATAGCAGTTGACCCGTGACTTGTTTTCTTCGCGAACCTGTCATCCTGACACAAGGAAGGATCTAAAACCGCGTTAAAGAGAGATGCTTCGCTTTGCTCAGCATGACAAACAACATTGGGGCAACATCTATATTATTGCTAAGAATAAAGTACTAAAGAGACTATAAAATACTTTTACTATCGATTTTGTGAGTGTTAATGGGCTTCCGGTATTAAGGAAATGGTGTATATGATGAGCCGGTTGTCCAGTAGTAATCAAAAAATCTTTTATTATGAGAAGAAACTTAAAACATTGTGTCATGACAGCGCTTATGCTGTTGATGGGCTACTGTCAGGCACAGGCTCAGGCGGTGGTGTTCCCGCAGTCTCAGCAGCCGGGAAATGCTGTTGTCACCCAATCGGGTAATGACTATGTTCTTGGCAATGACCTATTTGAAGCAAAATTTACCAAAGAGAACGGCGTCTTGCTCTTTGCCGGGAGCGAAGGCTTGCATCTTGTTGGTGGCACTGAACTTTTTACAGTGACACTTGGCTCGGGCAGCGTGGTGTCATCTTCGGATATGACACTTGGTGATGTCCGTGTGGAGAGCCTTGTAGGCAATAGCGTCGCAGTTAAAGGCTCGGAGCGCTTTGACGGTAAGCAGATTGTGGCAAAGTACAGCTACGGCAATCTTTCTTTCGAGTGGCGTGCTGTACTTCGCGACGGTAGCCATTATCTCCGTACCGAACTTGATATTACAGCAAGCAGTGACCAGGCGATGACCAACATTGTGCCAATGATATACAATGTGAACACAAGCACAGGTGGTACCCCCGCAGTAGTGGGAAATACTCGTGGTGCTGTGCTTGCCAGCGACAAGCTTTTTGCCGGCCTTGAGACTCCAATGGGTAATAACACCGTTGGAGAAGTTGGCGCTTCAGGGGCAACAACCCTGTTTACTGATTCCTGGAGCGATAAGTTCAGTGGCTTTACACAGAATCCTACACTCCCTGACGGTATAACAGCCCTTAACATATCGGGAACAAAGTACTTGAAGAGTAAGAGTAACCAAGCCATGACTTCGGGAATGTACTCTGTCTCTTTTGACTACACCTCGGGAGACCACAGACTTGACATTGTGGGTGTTGATGTTGTAGATGCAGCGGGCAATGTAGTGGCAAGTGACTATCATCATGGTTACAGTGGCGGTAACAAGGTCAATAATGTATATTCCTTTGCCTTGCAGGCCGACGGTACATATACCGTGCGCTATTTCGTTGTTGATTATGAGAATGTAGGTAAAAATTCGTTCAAGAGTGCAGGAAATATTACCTGCAGCCGCACAGGAAATCTTGTCGAGTCTGGTGCCAATGTGCCAATCCGTGGTCTCTGGAGCCGTAAAACAACACTGAAAGCGGGAACCACCTGGAATGTAAGTGCCGTTGTAGGTCTCATGGCTCCCGGTCAGGGACGTCGCTCGTTCCTTGCCTACAGCGAGCGTGAGCGTGCTGTGCCCTGGCGTCCTTTCCCTCTCTATAACTCTTGGTATGAGCTCAATATAAACCGTAAGGACAATAGCAACCCTTATGATAATATGCAGACATCGCAGGCGAATGATGTCCTTGCCCAGTGGAAGAGCAAGCTGTTTGATGCTCAGGGAGTCGGTATCAAATCATTCGTTTGGGATGATGGTTGGGATCAATACGGAACATGGGAATGCCACAAGAACTTCGACTTTACCCAGCCTTCGGCAACAGCAAAGGCAATGGGTGCCGGCACCGGTGTGTGGCTCTCTCCTGTAGGCGGTTATGGTGACTCTGGCGATGCACGTCGCGAGTACTGGACCAACAAGGGACAGGTTATGGAGCTCAGTAATCCTGAATATTACCAAGTATTCAAGAATGCTGCTACTAATTTCATCAATAATTACAATGTCAACTTCTTCAAGTTCGACGGTATCAGCGCCCAGGCGGTAGCTGTTGGTCCCGACACTGACGCAACCGGTGAGGAGGATGCCGAGGGTATCATCAGCATGGAGCGCGATATTCGTACTCTGAAGGAGGATATATTCCTGAACACCACCGTAGGTACATGGGCATCACCATTCTGGTATCGTTTTACTGATGCTACTTGGCGTCAGGCGGATGACTATGGCGAATTGGGTAAAAACAGCAGCGACCGCGAGAATTGGGTTACATACCGTGACCAGCTTGTATACCAGCATTATGTGCAGAACTCTCCTCTGTGTCCAATCAATACATTGATGACCCACGGATTCATCCTGGCCGACTACTATACCAGAGAATGGAGTTGGAGTAGTTTCGGTTATGTAAATAATTATGTGGCATCAGAGGACTGGAGCTATGCTGCTGCTCTCCGCGAACTGCGCTGTGCCTTTGCATGTGGCTCGGGAATGGTTGAGCTATACTGCGACTACAATCTTATGAACAGCACCAATAACGGTGCATTGTGGGCCGATCTTGCCGAGTGTATCGAATGGCAAGAGAAGAATGCCGACGTGCTCCCCGACATTCACTGGGTTGGTGGCGCTCCTTATGACGGTAGTAAACACAATATATATGGTTGGGCATCATGGAATGGCAAGAAAGTGACACTCGCACTGCGTAATGGTGGTACATCAGACATGACATACAATACTACATTGCGTGAGGTGTTCGAGATTCCTGCTTACATACAGGGTGTAAAGATTACGTTGACAAAAGCTTTTACACACTCGCAGAACGACCTGAGCGGACTCTCTACGGGCACAGCCATTGACATTGACCAGCAGTTGACTCTCTCGCTTCCTGCTTCTACCGTGTTTGTTTTCGACGGTGTGCAGACTCCTGAGAGTTCGTTTGAGCATGTTCCTGTTGTACCACAGGTGGTTGCCAACCCTGAGTTCAGCACTCCTGCCGGCGCTGTTGAGATGGGTACTACGGTTACAATATCTTGTGCTACAGAGGGTGCTGCAATATACTACAGTCTCGACGGTGGTGAGCCTGCAACGCTTTACAATGGTGCCGGTATTGTTGTTGACAGTGACATGACAATCAAGGCATACGCAGCGAAAGAGGGTTGCACCAAGAGTCAGACAGTTGAGGCACATTATACTATACGCCAGGTTGTTGCTGACCCTGTGTTCAGCATTGCTGCCGGCGCTGTTGAGATGGGTACCAAGGTTACAATATCTTGTGCCACAGAGGGTGCTGCAATATACTACAGTCTCGACGGTGGAGAGCCTAAAACACTTTACAATGGCGGCGAAATAGTTGTTGACAGTGAAATGACAATCAAGGCATACGCAGCAAAAGAGGGTTGCACCAAGAGTCAGACAGTTGAGGCACATTATACTATACGCCAGGTTGTTGCCGCTCCGGTGTTCAGCATTGCTGCCGGCGCAGTTGAGATGGGTTCCAAGGTTACAATCTCTTGTGCTACCGAAGGCGCTGCAATATACTACAGTCTCGATGGTGGTGAGCCTGCAACGCTTTACAACGGTGCCGGAATTGTTGTTGACAGTGACATGACAATCAAGGCATACGCTGCAAAAGAGGGCTGCACCAATAGTCAGGTTGTTGAGGCACATTATACTATAATACAACGCGAGGTTGTTGCCGCTCCGGTGTTCAGCATTGCTGCCGGCGCTGTTGAGATGGGTACCAAGGTTACAATCTCTTGTGCTACAGAGGGTGCTGCAATATACTACAGTCTCGACGGTGGTGAGCCTGCAACACTTTACAATGGTGCCGGTATTGTTGTTGACAGTGAAATGACAATCAAGGCATACGCTGCAAAAGAGGGTTGCATCAGCAGTCAGGTTATTGAGGCACATTATACAATAATACAACGCGAGGTTGTTGCCGCACCGGTGTTCAGCATTGCTGCCGGCGAGGTTGAAAAGGGTACAGAGGTTACAATCTCTTGTGCTACCGATGGTGCTGTGATATACTATAGCCTCGACGGTGGTGAGCCTGCAACACTTTACAACGGTGCCGGTATTGTTGTTGACCGTGACATGACAATCAAGGCATACGCTGCAAAAGAGGGTTATTACACCAATAGCCAGGTTGTTGAGGTTGTATATACAGTGTACAGGAATATTATCCGTGAGATAAAGATTAAAGCAGAACATAAGTTCGGTACCTGCATATTGCCATTTGGATTACAACTGCCTGCCGGCCTCAAGGCTTACTCATGTAGTCACGTAGAAGGTGATTATATAATTCTTGAGGAAGAGAACCGCATTAAGGCGAACACTCCTTATATCCTCTATGCTCCCGATGGTATAGAACGTACATTTACCGGACGTGTTGTTGATGAAACGGTAGATGTGGTTACTGTTGGTCTGCTTACCGGCTTGGTGTTCGAGAACCGTACGATTGCATTCGGCGATGGAACATATGTCCTTCAGGATCAGGGAAATGGTGTGATGTTCTACAATGCAGCAGGCATGGAGGTTGTGTTCCCATACAACAGATGCTATTTGACACTACCTGCCGGTAGCAACGCGAATGCATACCGTCTATATGTAGGTACGACCGGCATTGAGTGTGTAAAGGATGTTACAGACGCCAATGTAGAGACTGTGATCTATAATCTCCAGGGCCGTAAGGTAACTGAGTTGCAGAGTGGCAACGTGTATATCATAAATGGTGTAAAAGTATATATTAAGTAAGAAACTATATTCCACAGTGCTCAATAGCGCACTGTGGAATATTTTATTGGGGAACGATGAGAAAAAAATATATAGCTCCTACACTATACTCCTGCATTCTGGAGCCTGTGTCAATGTTGGCTCTTTCATTGGAATATACCGATGAAAAAGCCGATTCCAACGTTGAAATACTTTCGGGAAAGAGCCGCAACAATTGGGGCGACCTTTGGAAGGAACAGTAAATGGGTGCAATACGGGCTGCTACAGTATTGACTATTGCTGCAGTGTAGGTTGAAACATATCTCCCTGGGGCTTCACACGAAGCTTCAGGGATTTTTATGTGATGAGGAATGGTATCCTGTGCCGGCTGTCATGTTGTCAGTGCAACTGGTAAGGAAATTGTTGGGTATCAGCGTTAATTTTATTCCATTGTGATGTTTTTTTGCACAAAATTTAACAAGCTGTCATAATATTTTGTAAATTTGCAAGATGATTGCGTGCTATGCTCCATGGAGGGCATGGTGCTTGGTTAAAAAAAGAAAAATATAAAATTAATAGAATTACTATGATTAAGAAGACTATTTTGGCAGCGCTTGTAATGTGCGTTGCGATGACCGGCTTCGCACAGGATACCACAAGAGTGGAGACTGTGGAACACTCAATGGACAAGTTCCGCGTGGAGACCGGCAGTTTCTGGAGTAACTGGTATGTTAGCCTTGGCGGAGGTGGTCAGATCTATTTTGGTGACCATGATCATAATGCGCCTTTCTTGTATCGCATTGCTCCCGCTGTTGATGTAGCAGTGGGTAAGTGGTTTACTCCTGTGATTGGTGTGCGCTTGATGTATAGCGGCCTCAAGGCGAAGGGTGCTGCGCAGGAGTTTGTATCAAAGGATGTAGCTCCTGAGGCTCATGACAGAATTCATTCAACAGGTGAACAGATTCCTGGTAAAGGTCACGGCTATTGGGTGTACAAATCAAAATTCAACATGGGTAATGTGCATGCCGATGTGATGTTCAACGTGCTTAACCTGTTTGGTGGTTACAACGAGAACCGCAAATGGGATTTGAGCCCATATATTGGTTTGGGTATTGCAATGATATATGATTCTCCAACATTGTATGAGTATAGTGGTAATGCTGGCTTGTTGACTTCATGGAACTTCAGCAAGGCTCTTGCTTTGAACCTTGATATTCATGGTATAATTGTAAAGGATCATTTTGACAATGAGGTAGGTGGCCGCTCAAGCGAGGGTGCCGTATCGGCAACATTGGGTCTTACCTACAAGTTCAAGCCACGTGGCTGGGACCGCAGCAAGACTGTATACAGCACTACATACATTGAGAATGAGAACTTGCTTGAGCAACTCAACGAGATGATGGCCAAGAACGAGCAGTTGCAGAAGGAGCTTGAGGCTAACGAGAAGTTGAGAGTGGAGACTGTGACAAAGACTATTGCGGGTGATTACCTTGTGATTTTCGAGAAGAACAAGATTGAGCTCTCTAACGAGGCGCGTGCGAACTTGGGTATGCTTGCTACTGTAATCAAGTTGGGTGATCCAGCTGCTGTATATAACATCACTGGTTATGCCGACTCTGGTACAGGTGACGCCGAGAAGAATGAGTACTTGAGTAAGGGCCGTGCCGAGAATGTTTATAACTGCTTGGTTAAGGAGTTCGGTATTAGCGAGAAGCAGTTGGTTGTTGACTACAAGGGTGGTGTGGACAATATGTTCTATGATGACCCACGCTTGAGCCGTTCAGTAATCATCTCTCTCCAGAAGTAATTGGTAAGAAAATAAACAAAAACGCAGGTCAATGGAAACGCTGACCTGCGTTTTTGTTTATATTAATGGTTAAAGGTTAAAGGGGAAAGGGGAAAGGTTAAAGGATTAACGATTAATGCCATTGGCATTAATCGTTAATCCTTTTTAGGCAATAGGATAGATTTTTATTTCTCTATAATTCTGGCGAATTTGCGGGAATGGTTTACCTTTGCAAAAGAGTGAATGACGGTGCAGTGGTGTTGTGCCGTTGAAAGGTTTTGAGAAATGTATCAGAAATTCATAATTACTGGCGATGGCGAACTGAAGTTCGGTAATGTATACCATCATCGTAATCTGCTACAGTGGGACGAGACGTGTCCGCATGGCGGTGGGCTGTGGCGCGTGGATGAGGAGCGTGGCATTGTAGTGCTATATGGCCGTTCGTTCGAGTTCGGGGCACCGTCGATAGAGGAGATAAGATATGTGGACTGGGACGGCATTGATGGTAAGGAACGCCTGCTGTTCTATCAGCCCCATTGGCCCTATGACGAGGCGCTGGTACCGGTAAATTGGGGGTACTGAGGCATTATAATACATAATTGGGAGCCATGCCCGTGAAGGGTGGCTCCCAATTAATGTGTTGTAGAATATGCTATTCTTTATTTACGTCTGATTCTGATTTGTATAGCCTCGTTGATTGGTGTGTCGTTGATGAGGACAAGGTAACCGCCACCACCGGCGCCGGTAATCTTGTAGCCCTTGACTTTGTCCTTATACTCGTCGATGGCCTTCTGAACGTGTGGCGATACCATGTTGGGGAACATTGCTATCTGTGCCTCGAAAGCTGCGGTACATGCCTTGCCCCAAGCGGTAATGTCCTTTGCCATGAGTGCCTTCCAGCAGTCGTCGGCAGCATCGGCAAGCGCCTTGGCTCCGGCGGCGTCGATGTGTGTGTCGGCAAGTACATCGTAGCTGCTGTCACGTGGTGCCAGGGGAACGAGCCACAGGTTCTTCTCAATGAAATCGAGTATGTCGGCTTCCTTTACGCTTTCTATGTTCTGGGGCCAGTAGCCGCCGTCATAGTTCAGGCGGTTGAGGCCTGGCATTACAATGCCGATGGCATCCTGTGAGCCGCTGATGTATGGGCTTCCGGGAGGGTTCTCGTAGCGGAACACCATCTTGGCAAGTGTCTCGCGGTCGCCCTCGGGGATATCAACGTGCCACATCTCGATGGCTGCCTTGCGTGATGAGGTGCTCATGCCGCCACGGTTGTTGAAATCGTAGTCGGGCTCGATGCAGATGGTGAGCACGGGGCCGCCGTGGTGCTTGCTGACGTATGGCTGGTCCAACCAACCGCCGGCAAGGTCAATGCGGTATGGTATCTTGCACTCCTGACGCAACGCTGTTGTGGAGCGTGTGGGGAGTCCGGCCTCGGGGATGCGGGTGCTGACAACGAGCTCAATGCCGTTCTCCTCGCAGAAACGTTTCTTGCCGGGGGTGTAACCGTCGCTGTTGACAAAGAAGATGTCGGGCTTGAGGCGCTTTACATCCTCCTCGAAGTCGAGCATGCCGCTGCCGCTGTTGATGAAGGCGTCCTTGACATAACGGATGGCCTTTACCATGTAGAGGCGTTCCTGCTCGGTGTTGATGGTCTTGCGGTCTTTGAGTTCGCGTATGGTGGCATCGGAACCTATACCTACATACAGGTCGCCGTGTGTAGCCGCCTCCTTAAAGAATGCCACGTGGCCCGAGTGGAGCATGTCGTAGCAACCGGATACAAATACTTTCTTGCTCATAGTTGTATGTCTGATTCAACAGTTTTATTATGCTAATATGCAAAGTTATAAATATTCTTCAATAATCAAACCACAAAGTGGTGTTTATTGTTTTTGCTTTGCTTTACAATTTTTAGAAATTGTTGTAGGTGTAGGCAAGGGTGAAGATACTTGTCTTGCAACGGCACTTGCTCTGTAGTGTGCCGGCGCAACTGCAAAGGGTGGCGCCGGTAGTGAGAATGTCGTCAACCAAGAGCACGTGCTCACCGTCCAATGTGGCGTCGGTATTTACCGAGAATATGTCCTTTACATTCTCCCAACGCTCATCGCGGTTCTTGTGTGTCTGTGTCTCGTTGGCAATGTTGCGCTTCACCAGTCTTGTGTCGACGGGGATACCTGTGATGTCGGATAATCCCAGTGCAATGTATTCGCTCTGGTTGTATCCTCTTTGGCGTTGTTTCTTTTTTGAAAGGGGCAGGGGGACGATGCGTGTGATGCCGTCGAAGAATCCACTCTCAATAAGCTCCTTGGCGGCCATAATGGCAAGGCGTGTGCCCACTTCGGGTGCGTCCTTGTATTTGAGCCTGTGCATGAGGGTGTTGTAGGGCGAGCCTTTGCGGTAGTAGATGAATGAGGTGGCGCGCTCAATGTCTATCTTGCCCCAGAATATCTGCTCAATCTCCGGTTTGTGGTGCGGCTCAATCTTTGGGAGGGTGCAAAGGCAGTTGAGGCAGATGTCGTGCTCCTGGCGTGAGAGGACTTCGCCGCACACGCAGCAGTGGCGTGGGAAGATGAGGTCTATGAGGTCAGAAATCCATTTCATCGCCTTTGTATTTTATGGTTGAGATGATGAGAGAGGGCTCGTAGCCGCGGCTTGCGGCGTGGCGTATGATCTTCTGCTGTGTGGTAAAGTCGTCCTTGCCTTTGAGTTCGCGGCGCTTGATGTCGATGGTTTCCTTAAGAGCCTGCAGGTATGCCTCCTCATCAATGTTCTCCAGTGCCTCTTTGATGTGCTCCTGCTGAAGGTGTTTCTCGCGCAGGGCGGCAGTGATCTTTATGCGGCCCCAACGGTTGAACTTTACCTTGTCGTTTACAAAGGCCCGGCAGTAGCGTGACTCGTCAATGAATTTCTCATCAATGAGGCGCGCAATGATTTTCTCCTGCTCGCCACTTGGCACATCCCATGCTGTGAGTTTTGTGCTCACCTCGCTTATGCAGCGCTCGCACAGTGTGCAGTATGCTGCGGCCTTGTTGAGGGCTTCGCCGGGAGATTGGGGCTTTTTCATGATTTTTATAATGAGGTTGAGTGGTCAAACCTCATACATTAGTTTTATTTCTGTGTGTGCCAATAATGTGTCATCCTGAACAAAGTGAAGGATCTTGTAAGAATACAATATATAGATACTTCGCTACGCTCAGTATGACAAGCACGTTGGTTTAATATCTCTTTTTACCTAACTTTTGACTGCTCTAATCATCCTGTCATTCTCGGCAAAGTCCTTGCGCAGCTCGATGTCTGTGTAGCCCAATCCCTGCAACATAGCCATTGTATCCTTGCCGTGGGCGCGGTTGATCTCGAAATAGAGACGGCCGCCGGGTTTTAAAAGTGTCAGTCCTTTTTCGGCTATTGCGCGGTAGAACAGCAACGGGTCGCTGTCGGGGACGAACAGGGCTGTGTGGGGCTCCCAGTCGAGCACGTTTGCGTGCATCGCTTCGGCCTCGTTTTCCTTTATGTATGGCGGGTTGCTCACTATGATGTCGAACAACTTATCGGTGGGCTCGTATGCCAGAATATCTACCTGTTCAAAAGCAACAGTGCAATCGTTGGCCTTGCTGTTCTCTGCTGCAACGGCAAGTGCATCGGTGGAGATGTCCCAAGCCGTTACGTTGCTTTGTGGCATCTTGTGGGCAAGGCTCACTGCAATGCAACCGCTGCCGGTGCCAATGTCAAGGATACTTTCATTGCCTGTTGCTTCGCTTGCTATCCACTCGACAAGTTCGCTTGTCTCGGGGCGTGGAATGAGTGTCGCCGGTGTGACCTTGAATCTTAGACCGCAGAAGTCGCTGTAACCGAGAATGTATTGTATGGGTTCCTGCTTTTTAAGCCGTTCGATGGCGCTTTCAAGCAAGGTTTCCTGCTCGGCAGTGAGGATAACATAGTCTTTTAGAAAGTATGTCATTTGCGACACGCCAAGCAACTCGGTGGCAAGGATGCGTGTGAGTGCAGTGACTTCTCCGGCTGTGTAACAGCCGGAGAGTCCTTCACTTATTTGCCTGGCAATAGCTTTCATCGCTTTTTAGCCGTTGATTTCGTTGAACAGTTTCTCCCACTCGTTGCAGAGTGCCTCAATTGACGGGAATACGAGGTTTGCGCCGGCCTGGCTCAATACCTCGTCTTTCAATGGACCGGTGTTGGCTGCGACGGTGAAAAGGCCGGCTGCAACGCCTGCGGTAACGCCCAGCGGTGCGTTCTCCACAACGATGACTTCATCGGGGGCAAAGCCGCCGCGCTCCAAAGCCAGAAGATATGGGTCGGGGTAGGGCTTGCCGCGTTTTACGTGGAAACTGCTGATGACATGACCTTCGGCAAACAGGCCGGGGAAGTTGCTCTGTATGCGGTCGAGCAGTGTGGGGGTTCCGCTGCCGGTTACAATCATTGGTGTGAGGCCGCAAGCCTTTACCTTCAGCACCAGTTCGAGTGCGTAAGGCATTCGTGGTGTAGGTGGGTAGGTGTCGAAGAGAGCGCATTTTGCCTTGCACAGTTCATCGATCAGCTCCTCGGTGGCGGGCTTGCCGAACTGGGCGAGGCTGGCGGTGTTGATGGTGTCGGCACCGGTGCGGCCCTCGTTCATGTAGACATCCTCGCGCGAGAAGTTGAAGCCGGCATCGGTCATCACGCGCGACCAGGCATCGGCATGGTAGGGCATGGAGTCGAACAGCACGCCGTCCATGTCGAACAATACAGCACGCAACTGCAAGGCCTTGTGGCCTTGCAGTTGCTTATAGTTTTCAATAGCTTTTATGTAATCCATTAAAGACTGTTTAGTTTTCAGTTTTCCGTTTTAACCTTTCACCTTTTCTTATTACAGTCTTGCGCGGATTGCCTTGCTCTCCTCCTCGTAACCAGGTTTGTCGAGCAATGCGAACATGTTCTTCTTGTATGCCTCAACACCAGGCTGGTTGAAAGGATTTACACCCAGCATATAGCCGCTGATACCGCAGGCAATCTCAAACATATAGAACAGCTGGCCAAGATTGTACTCATCAATCTGCTCAATCTCAATCTCAAAGTTTGGAACGCCGCCATCGGTATGTGCAAGGCGTGTACCCAACTGGGCCATCTTGTTAACCTCCTCAACACGTTTTCCTGCAAGGAAGTTCAAACCGTCAAGATTCTGCTCATCGCTCTCAATAGTAACGGTGTGATAAGCTTTCTTAACAAGAACGTTAGTCTCAAACAAAGTTCTCTCACCGTCCTGAATGTACTGGCCCATTGAGTGAAGGTCTGTAGAGAAGTTTACTGAAGCAGGGAAAATACCTTTACCGTCTTTACCCTCGCTCTCACCGTAAAGCTGTTTCCACCACTCGCCAAGATACTGCAATTTAGGATTGTAGTTCACTAGAATCTCTATCTTCTTTCCAAGTGAATAAGCTGCATTACGTGCTGCTGCATAAAGGATTGCAGGGTTGCCAGCCTCTTTCTTTGCGCAAATCTCCTGCATATCTTTTGCACCCTGTACAAGGGCCTTGATATCAAAACCAGCCACTGCAATAGGAAGAAGTCCAACAGGAGTAAGAACAGAGAAACGGCCGCCAACGTTATCAGGAATAATGAAAGTTGTATAGCCCTCCTGGTTTGCCAAAGTCCTCAATGCACCTTTTGAAGCATCAGTAATGGCAACAATTCTCTCTTTGCAAATCTCCTTGCCGAATCTCTTCTCCATATTCTCCTTAAGGATACGGAATGCAATCGCAGGCTCGGTTGTAGTACCTGATTTGGAAATGACTATAGTAGCATAAGTTCTGTTTGAAAGGAACTCCAAAAGCTCTCCTGTATAATCCTCTGAAATATTGTGTCCTGCAAAAACAACCTGCGGATGAGTACTAGGCATGCTTGCCGCAAAAGTG
>JAFZFO010000002.1 GCA_017555845.1 Bacteroidaceae bacterium
TGAGGATGTAGTTCGTCAGCGTTATGGTAACCTCTTCGATATGTACGAGGAGATCGCCGATACAAATCCATATAAGGAGCCAATGATGATTTTCCCTGCTATCCACTATACAATGGGTGGTATCTGGGTTGACTACGAGTTGCAGACTTCTGTTCCAGGTTTGTTCGCTATTGGTGAGGCTAACTTCAGTGACCATGGTGCTAACCGTCTTGGTGCTTCTGCTCTTATGCAGGGTCTTGCCGACGGTTACTTTGTACTACCTTATACAATCCAGAACTACCTTGCCGACCAGATTCAGGTTCCACGCTTCAGTACAGATGCTCCTGAATTCGTAGAGGCAGAGAAGGCCGTAAACGACAAGATTGCCAAGCTAATGTCTATCAAGGGTACACGCAGTGTTGACTCTATCCACAAGGAGCTAGGTCTTGTTATGTGGGATAATGTAGGTATGGCACGTACCAAGGAGTCTCTTGAGAAGGCTCTCAAGGAGATTGACCGCGTTGAGAAAATCTTCTGGAGCGAGCTCCGCATTCCAGGCGAGGCTGATACTCTCAATATTGAACTTGAGAAGGCTCTCCGTTTGCTCGACTTCATTGAGATTGGCCGTTTGATGGCATATGACGCTCTCAACCGTGAGGAGTCTTGCGGTGGTCACTTCCGTGAGGAGCACCAGACCGAAGAGGGTGAGGCTAAGCGTGACGATGAGAACTTCTCATACGTGGCTTGCTGGAAGTATACAGGTCAGGGTCAGGAGCCGGAACTCATCAAGGAGGACCTCAACTATCAGTACATTAAGGTACAGCAACGTAACTACAAGAACTAATTAAATTTGTAAGCAATGGATAAAAATATAAGTTTTACATTGAAGGTATGGCGTCAGAGAGGTCCTAAGGCTAAAGGTGCTTTCGAAACATATCAGATGAAGGATATTCCTGGCGATACCTCATTCCTCGAGATGCTTGATATTCTTAACGAGCAGTTGGTAAACGAGAACAAAGAACCGGTTGTATTTGACCACGACTGCCGCGAGGGTATCTGCGGTATGTGTTCACTCTACGTGAACGGTCATCCTCACGGCCCTGCTACAGGTGCAACAACCTGTCAGCTCTACATGCGCCGTTTCAAGGATGGTGACGTTATTACAGTTGAGCCATGGCGTTCAGCAGGTTTCCCTGTAATCCGCGACCTTATGGTTGACCGTACAGCGTTCGACAAGATCCAGCAGGCCGGCGGTTATGTATCAATCAACACTGGTGGTATGCCCGATGCCAATGCAATTCCTATCGGTAAGGACGTTGCCGAGGAGGCTATGGATGCTGCTGCTTGTATCGGTTGCGGTGCTTGTGTAGCTGCTTGTAAGAACGGTTCAGCCATGTTGTTCGTTTCGGCAAAGGTTAGCCAGTTCGCATTGTTGCCACAGGGTAAGGTTGAGGCTGCAAAGCGTGTAAAGGCTATGGTTGCCAAGATGGACGAGCTTGGTTTCGGTAACTGTACAAATACTCGCGCTTGCGAGGCTGAGTGTCCAAAGTGTGTGTCAATCAGCAATATCGCACGTTTGAACCGCGAGTTCATCAAGGCTAAGTTGAAAGACTGATAAATACCTTGAATAAATAATGAGTCAGGCTGCCCAACGGGCAGCCTGACTTCGTTAATGTAATAATGTAACCTATGATTTCCTCAGCAATCAGTCGTCGATGTCGTAGAGGTTGAAATCCTTGTCGAACTTCAGTTCAAGACGGTTTGAGAGTTTTATCTCATAGTCGTTGCGGTTCTTCTCAATCACAACAATCTTTTCGCCGGAATAGTTCCTGTTCACATAATCCTTGATGGGTTGTGGGATGATTGATGCAGGGACTTCGTTCTGCTGGCAGTCGACCTCCTCCCAATTGCCTTTGTTTGAGAATTCAAGCTTTGCGCCATTGGCAAGCCTTACCTCGTATGAATTGAACAGGATGTTGCACTCTTCTTTTGCATACATGATGTCAACGCCTGCAAAGTTTGCATCGATGAACTGCTGTGCCGCTATGGGCAGCTGGCTTTTGTTGATCAACTTGTCGTTGTCGGCTGCTGCTGCCAGAACTCCTACCGAAAAAATAGCAACCAGAATCAATAGAATCTTTTTCATAATCTTTTTCATTTTCATTGTCAGTATATGTTTTTTTACTCTTTCAACAACTGTGAACTTTTTGCTGTTCGTTGTTCGTATCATTTACGATGCAAAGATTATATGCGATTCTGAAATGAATTTGAAATTTTATAAAAAATAAAGAAAATGTGAAAAAAATACGGAAGCCATTGGGGTATGTGCTTCCGTATGTGCCTTGTTGTTGCGTGAATCCTATTCCTGCCCGAACAATATCCTGTATATGCGTGATGCAATGAAGTATGTCAACATACCGCTCAGTAATCCTGCCATGAGCATGCTCTGCTGGTCGCTAAGCCTGTTGTAGAAGATGATTATCAGCAGTGTGGTAAACAGGTTGTAGAAAAGGTTCATCTTCTCTACTGCAATGAATTCCATTTCCACTTCCCTGCGTTTGAACAGATTGGTTGCCATGTCTTGTTTGAGATTTGAAAAAGGGCGCAAAATTAATTAAAAAAACACGGGACGGCAACAAAGTGCTTGGCGCCAAGTTTAAAAACTGTTTAAAGCTCTATACTTTTATTGTTTTATAATTGCTGTGTGCTGTTTTATTGTTAATTTAGCAACAGTAAAACTTTATGGTTATGTCAAAGAAAGGTTCAAAGGGAAAGGGACGTCTTAACAAAGGTGCAGTCGTTGATATGATGGTTGATTTCTTCAACCGTAACGACAGGCGTATTGTCAGTCCAAAGGAGATATTCAAGGAGTTGGATCTTACATCCACCTCGGCACGTACATTGTGCGTGAATATTCTTGATGATATGGTTTTTGACGGTTATCTCATAGAGCCCGAATTCAGGAAATACCGTCTTGCCGACAATTCATCCATTCTTGTTGGAAAATTCATGCGCAGCAAGGATGGTTACAATGAGTTCTACCCCGAGGATGGCAGTGAGCCAGTGCTCATCAGTGAGCGCAATTCGGCCCATGCACTAACCGATGATATTGTGCGTGTGGCACTATTCGCAAGGCGTCGCGGCCGTGGCCGCGAGGGAGAGGTGGTTGAGATAATAAAGCGCACACACGATACATTTGTGGGAGAACTGCATGTTGAAAAGCACTATGCTTTCCTCATTACCGAGAACCGTCTCATGCCAAATGACATATTCATACCAAAGGATTTGCTTAAGGGGGGCAAGAACGGTGAAAAGGCTGTAGTCAAGCTGTTGGAATGGCCGCTTGACAGCAAGAATCCTGTTGGTAAGGTTATTGATGTGCTTGGAGAGAGTGGTAACAATGATACCGAGATGAACGCCATTCTTGCCGAGTATGGCTTGCCATATAACTATCCCGTTGCCGTTGAGCAGGCTGCCGAGCAGTTGTCGGCAGAGATTTCGGCCGAGGAGATAGCTGCCCGCAAGGATTTCCGTGGCGTGACAACAATGACCATTGACCCTGCCGATGCAAAGGACTTTGATGATGCTCTCTCCATTCGCCCCGCCGGCGAAGGATTGTGGGAGGTTGGTGTGCACATTGCCGACGTATCGCACTATGTTACCGAGGGCAGTGTCATCGACAAGGAGGCTTTCAAGCGCGCTACATCAATATATCTTGTTGACCGCACGATACCGATGCTTCCAGAGCGTCTTTGCAACGACCTCTGCTCGTTGCGTCCGCATGAGGATAAACTTGCCTATTCGGTCATCTTTACAATGAATGAAAAGGCCGAGGTCAAGAAATTCGACATAGCACGCACTGTAATCAACAGTGACCATCGTTTCTGCTATGACGAGGTTCAGGAGATAATTGAAAAGGGCGAGGGCTTGTACTATGATGAGATAAAGACCTTGAACATGCTCGCGCAGACCATGCGTGAGAAGCGTTTCCAGGCCGGTGCAATCGATTTCCAGCAGGCACAGGTACACTTCCGTCTCGATGACAGCGGAAAGCCTCTGTCGGTCTATTTCAGCGAGAGCAACGAGTCGCACCAGCTCATCGAGGAGTTCATGCTTCTTGCCAACCGCACCGTTGCCGAGAAGATTGGCCGTAAGGCTCCAAACGCTCCATTGAAGACATTCGTTTACCGTATACACGACCAGCCTAACCCCGAGAAGATCTCGATGCTCTCCAAATTCGTTAGCAAATTGGGTTATAAGATGAAGAGTGCAAGTGGCCGTACTACATCGGCATCGGCTCTCAACAGCCTGTTGAAAGAGGTACACGGCAGCAAGGAGCAGAATGTTATTGAGCAGATATCACTGCGTACAATGCAGAAGGCAAGATATTCAACGGAGAATATCGGGCACTATGGTCTGGCATTCCGTTATTACACCCACTTTACCTCGCCTATACGCCGTTACCCCGATTTGCTTGTACACCGCCTGTTGCACCGTTATCTAACTCTTGAGGCACGTACGGTAAGCAAACCAAAATATGAGGACCTTTGCGAGCACTGTTCGGCACAGGAGCAGGTTGCGGCAAATGCCGAGCGCGCAAGTATCAAGTACAAGCAGGTAGAGTTCATGAGCGAGCACATCGGCGAGGAGTTCGATGCTGTGATCAGTGGAGTTACCGAGTGGGGATTCTATGCTGAGATAAACGAGAACAAGTGTGAGGGTATGGTGCCTATGCGTACTCTGCAGGATGATTACTATGAGTTCGACGAGGCCAACTACTGTATCATGGGTCGTCGCCATCGCCGCAAATTCACTATTGGAGACCCTGTGCGCATCCGCATCATGCGTGCCAACCTCGACAGGAAACAGCTCGATTTTGAGTTGATTGACGATTGATTTCAATTTCCTTTCTAAAACGGGTGTGATATTTGTCAAAAAAACGGACTGGTATGAAGTTATTGATAATTGAAGATGACAATTCACTGCGTGAGATCATGCATCGTGCACTCACAAGTGAAGGCTATGTCGTGGAGGTTGCACCCACATATTTCGATGCATGCGACAAGATTGCAGGCTATAGCTATGACTGCATTCTGCTTGATATAATGTTGCCCGACGGCAACGGTCTCCGTCTGCTTGAGCAGATCAAGGCACTTGACAAGGATGACAGGGTCATTATCATCTCGGCACGCGACTCTCTCGATGACAAGATCGAGGGGCTCGATCTGGGTGCCGATGACTACTTGCCCAAGCCATTCTATATGGCCGAGCTGTCGGCGCGCATCAAGAGCGTCATGCGTCGCGGTGCCGGTGCCGTGAACAGGACCATGAGTGCCGGAAACATCGTTCTCGACCTGCAGAGCCGTCTTGTGACTGTCAATGGCAACGCTGTCACTCTGTTGAAGAAGGAGTTTGATATACTGCTCTATTTTATGCAACGTCCAAACCACATCATAGACAAGGCTGTGCTTGCCGAGTCGGTATGGGGCGACCACATTGACATGGTCGACAATTTCCAGTTTGTATATGCGCAGATAAAGAACCTGCGCAAGAGGCTTGCCGATGCAGGTGCTTCGCAGAATATAAAGGCTGTATATGGCTTTGGCTATAAATTCACAGACACAGAGGTATGAAACTTATATATAAGGTAACACGAAGGTTGGCATTGGTGGTTCTGCCCGTGCTGTTGCTTTGGGCAACGGTCTTTTACTTTGCAATGGTAAATGAAGTGAATGACGAGACCGATGACAGCCTTGAGGATTATGCCGAGATGATTGCCCGCCGTGTAGTGACAGGCGAGGAACTCCCAACTCCCGGCGATGGCAGCAACAATACCTATTCCATTGAACTGTTGCCGGCATCAGGGGGGTATAGGGATTCAAAGGCATATGAGGATCGCGAGGTCTATATTTATTGGAAAAAGGAGACAGAGCCGGCACGTGTGCTCACAAAGATATTCCATGATGATTATGGTGCAGCCTACAAGCTTGTCGTTTCTATACCTACGTTTGAACGCGATGATATCATAAAGGCCATTCTTTTCTATCTGGCAATTCTATATGCTGTACTTGTGTTTACAATTCTCATTGTGACGGTATTGGTGTTCAGGTATAGTATGAAGCCGCTCTATTCATTGTTGAAGTGGCTCGATGGCTATCGTCCGGGCAACGGCACGGCCGGTTTCCCCGATGAGGAGTCGGTCCTTGAGTTCAAGAAACTTACAAAGGCTGCACGTGAAACAATTGAACGTGCCGAGAATCATCTTGAGCGTCAGAAGCAGTTCATTGGCAATGCGTCACATGAGTTGCAGACGCCACTTGCAGTGCTTGGTAACCGTATAGAGTGGATGATGGACAGCACATCGCTTAGCGAGGAGCAGTTTGCCGAGCTTTCGAAGATGCGCCAATCAATCCATCGTCTTGTGCGCCTTAACCGCACGCTGTTGCTGTTGTCGAAGATCGACAGCGGTCATTTCCTTGACAAGAGCGATGTTGACATCGTGTCAATAATTGAAAATGAGCTTGAACTTTACAAGGAGATATTTGCCGAGAAGGAGATTTGTTGTAATGTCAACGTGCCGTCGGGATATGTTGTGCAGATGGATGAGATGCTTGCAACCACAATGGTAAGCAATATCATCAAAAATGCATTTGTGCACTCGCCTGTGGGCGGTACAATTGATGTATGCATCTCGCACGATGAATTGATTGTTTCGAACAATGGTGATGAGGCTTTGGATAAGGCAAGGCTTTTCGACCGTTTCTATACAAGCGGCAAAACGGGCTCTACAGGCCTTGGACTGGCACTTGTGAAGTCTATAGCGTGCTATTATGATTACGGCCTTGAGTACGCCTTTGACGGCCACGGGCACAGTTTCATGATCAGGTTCAAGAGATGATAAAAGCAAGGAGGATAAGTCTACTTATCCTCCTTGCTTTTATTTAAAAGTCCATGACTACCGTTTCTCCTTTTTCGAGTGATGCCGGTACGTTAATGATTCTTTGGTTGCTGCTTCCGCGGAAACGTAGTTCCTCGTCTTTCAGTGCTTCAATGAAACGCCCATCCACCAATACGTCTATCTGCTCGAGCAAAGCCTTTTGTGCAGGGTTATGCAGCAACTCCTCGAACAGGAATCCTGTGTAGCACCATATGTTCTTGGTGCTCTGCTGCCTGATGGCTTTGGCAAGTTCTGTGAATCCAGGTGCCTGGAACATAGGGTCTCCACCAGTGAAGGTCACGTCGGCAAAAGGATCATCAAGGATTACTTTCAGAATCTCCTCTATCTCTACATGGTGGCCGTTGTCAATGCTCCACGACTGTGGGTTGTGGCAACCCGGGCAGTGGTGTGGGCATCCCGAAGAATAGACCGATGTGCGAAACCCCGGTCCATCAACTGTTGTATCTTCCACTATCTCAAGTATGGAGATTGTAGCCATATCAATAGGATTATTCGTGTATTACGCGGTCATTGAGCTCTGCGAGCTTTGCCTTGTTCCAACGGTCGGTTGTTCCAACAAGATAACCTGTGATACGCTGTAGCTTGTCAAGGTTCTTGCTGCCGCACTTTGGACACTCCTCGAGGTTCTTTGTTGAGTTCTCGTGGCCACAGTCAAGGCAACGGTTGCGGTTGTGGTTTACAGAGCCATAACCGATGTTGTACTGGTCCATCATGTCAACAACCTTCATGATAGCCTCGGGGTTATGTGTTGCATCGCCGTCGATCTCAACGTAGAAGATGTGGCCACCACCTGTGAGTGCGTGGTATGGTGCCTCAACCTCGGCCTTGTGGCGTGCGCTGCACTTGTAGTATACAGGAACGTGGTTACTGTTGGTGTAGTAGTCGCGGTCGGTAATGCCGGGGAGGACACCGAATTTCTTGCGGTCGCCACGTGTGAAACGTCCCGAGAGTCCCTCGGCTGGTGTTGCGAGGATACTGTAGTTGTGCTGGTACTGCTCAGAGAAACCGTTGGCGCGGTCACGCATATAAGTCACGATGCGTACACCAAGCTCCTGTGCCTCCTCGCTCTCGCCATGGTGCTTGCCGACCAATGCAACAAGACACTCGGCAAGGCCGATGAAACCGATACCCAATGTACCCTGATTGATGACAGGTGCAATGGTCTCGTTTGGCTTGAGCTTCTCGCAACCTACCCAAAGTGATGACATAAGCAATGGGAACTGCTTTGCGAAGGCTGACTTCTGGAACTCCATGCGCTCGTGCAACTGACGCGCAGCGATGTCGAGCAGGCCATCGAGCTTTGCAAAGAACATAGATATTCTCTCCTCCTTGTTGGCGATCTCCATGCACTCGATAGCCAGACGCACGATATTGATGGTAGAGAATGAGAGGTTACCACGGCCTACAGAGGTCTTTGGACCGAAACGGTTCTCGAATACACGGGTACGGCAACCCATTGTTGCAACCTCGTGCATGTAACGCTTTGGATCGTCAGCTCTCCACTCCTCGTGCTGGTTGAATGTTGCATCAAGGTTCAGGAAGTTAGGGAAGAAACGGCGTGCTGTGACCTTGCAGGCAAGCTGGTAAAGGTCGTAGTTGCGGTCATCGGGCAGATAGCTGACGCCGCGTTTCTTCTTCCATATTTGGATTGGGAAGATTGCTGTCTCGCCGTTACCTACACCGCGGTATGTGCTGTTGAGCAACTCGCGGATGATGCAACGACCCTCGGCCGATGTATCGGTTCCGTAGTTGATTGAACTGAACACAACCTGGTTGCCACCACGTGAGTGGATGGTGTTCATGTTGTGGATGAACGCCTCCATTGCCTGATGAACACGGGCAACGGTCTTGTTCATCGCGTGTTGTAGGATACGCTCGTCGCCGCTGAGGAAATCAAGTGGCTTGGTAATGTAGTCCTCAACCTCTTTATTATAAAGGTGTGAATAGTTGGAACCTGTGAGCTCCTCGATAGCCTTCAACTCCTCGATGAAACTTGCGCGCACGTATGGTGCAAGGTAAAAGTCGAAAGCAGGGATAGCCTGTCCACCGTGCATCTCGTTCTGTGCAGTCTCCATTGAGATGCAGGCAATGATGCTCGCTGTCTCGATACGTTTTGCAGGGCGTGACTCACCATGACCGGCGTTGAAACCGTTCAAAAGAATGTTGTCGAGCGGATGCTGGCAGCAGGTAAGGCTCTTTGTTGGATAATAGTCCTTGTCATGTATGTGCAGGTAGTTGTTGCGTACTGTGTCAACAACCTCCTCGCTCAACAAAAAGTCGTCAACGAAAGGCTTTGTTGTCTCGCTCGAGAACTTCATCATCATACCGGCAGGAGTATCCGCGTTCATGTTTGCATTTTCGCGGGTTACATCGTTTGAGCAGATATTGATGATCTCCTGGAAGATCTCCTTTGTCTTTGCATTGCGGGCAATACTGCGCTGTTTGCGATAGGCAATATACTTCTGGGCAACGTCCTTGCGGCTACTCTTCATGAGCTCCAACTCCACCATGTCCTGGATGGCCTCCACGGTCATCTGTGGATTACCCTTGAAGGTAATACGGTCTGCAATCTGACTGATCAGCGACATGTCCTCACCCTTTTCGGTGTGCATCATGGCCATACGTATGGCCGACACAATCTTTTCTTGATTAAAGCCGACGATGCGTCCGTCGCGCTTAACAACAGTTTGAATCATATATGTTAAAGGATTTTTATTTCCAAAAGAATAGTGCAAATATAATTATTTCACTCAAAAAACAATGTTAAATGGAAATAGATTTTATTAACAATTTTGCATTTTATTGTCAGGGTTGTCATAGTGGGTAATTATTTGTGTCTTATGACTTTTTTGTTAAAAAAATGGCTCTTTTTAAAACTTTTTACTACATTGCAGACGAAATCCCGATTATAAACTTTAAAGCATGTGGCTATGACTGTATGGAATGTAATAATTGGAGTTCTTGTTCTGGCTTTTGCCGTTAAGGCGATAGCAAAGCTTTGTCGTAGAAAACGCAATGTCGGATATCATCCCGACATCTCTACAAAAAAACGCCTGAGGCGTTTTGTCAACCGTTTCCGTCATCTCGAAGGTATTGGGGATTGATATGCATCAATCCATTTTTTTGGCCAATCCTGTTTGTTAAATTGTGTTAATAAAACTCGGGGTTGGTCAGAATGATATACATTTGTGGCGTTTTGTGAACTATATCGTTCAAATAAATGATTGTTTAATCCTGTTTATTATACTAGAACATTATGATCAAAAGCAGAATATGTGATATCTTGGGTATCAAATATCCTATTTTTCAGGGTGGTATGGCATGGGTTGCCGATGCAGAACTTGCTGCGGCTGTTTCAAATGCCGGTGGATTAGGTCTTATTTCGGCCATCAACGCAGGAACAGATGTTGTGCGTGATGAGATCCGCAAGTGCAAGACTCTTACCGATAAGCCTTTTGGCGTGAACATCATGCTCCAGGCTCCCAATGCAGCGGAGATTGCCGAGATGATTGTTGAAGAGGGTGTCAAGATTGTTACAACAGGTGCAGGTTCTCCTGCCAAATATCTGCCGATGTGGAAAGAGAACGGCGTTAAGGTCATTCCTGTAATTGCCTGTGTTGCCCATGCCGTGAAGATGCAGGCTGCCGGTGTTGATGCTGTTGTTGCCGAAGGTGCCGAGTCGGGTGGCCACGTAGGAGAGTTGCACACAATGCCTCTTATCCCACAGATTGTAGACGCTGTAGATATTCCGGTCATTGCCGCCGGTGGTATATGTGACGGTCGCGGTGCAGCCGCTGCGTTCATGCTTGGTGCCGATGCTGTGCAGGTTGGTACACGTTTCATCACAGCAATAGAGTGTACTGCTCACGAGAACTATAAGGAGAAGTTGGTAAATGCTACCGATATTTCGACCATTGTAACCGGAAAATTGCAGGGACATCCCGTACGTTCGTTGAAAACTCCATTCTCAAGAAACTTTGCGAAAATGGAAACCGATCCTAACGTAACCCCTGAGGAGATTCTCGCTTTCGGTGGCGGTGCGCTCCGCAAGGCTGTAAAGGAGGGTGATGAGAACGGTAGCTACATGGCAGGCGAGTGTGCAGGTCTCATAAAGCAGGTTGAGCCTGCTGCTGCAATTGTTGAGGATATTATCCTTGGTGCAGAAAAGGTAATGAAAGAGAGAATGAACCGAATTGGTTGATTGACACATTATTATAATAAAGGCCGGTAACCAACGTTGCCGGCCTTTATTGTATTACTTGTTGTGTTCTGCCTCAATCTCCTCGGGCGACATAGGCTTGTACTTACCCAAGCGGCGTGCGCCGTCACCAAGAATGAGCCAATCCTCCTCGCCACGCATTCCGCCGAATGTCTTCCATGCATCGAGTTTGTCGTAGCAGATGAAGTCTGTGAACTGCTTCTCGGCACGCCATTTGTCAATGAGGTCGGGTATGAAGTAGATACCCGGCTCAACGGTAAATACGAAGCCTGGCTCCAAAGCCTTTGCAAGACGCAATGACTTCCAACCGAAGAGTGGGCTCTTTGTGCGTCCCTCCTCATAACCAACGTAAACTTCGCCGAAGTTCTCCATGTCGTGAACGTCGAGACCCATCATGTGGCCAAGTCCGTGAGGCATGAACATACATGTCGCGCCGGCAACCGATGCCTCAACAGGGTCGCCCTTCATGAGTCCAAGGTCAATCATACCCTTTGCAATCTCTGTGAGCACGAGTTTGTGTACCTCGCGGTATTCGATACCCGGGCGCAGGTTTTCTGTAGCTGTGAGGTGCGCACGGCGCAGGATGTTGCACACAGTGCGCTGCTGCTCGGTGAAGTGTGTGCCCACAGGCATTGTAGTTGTGAGGTCGCCGGCATAGTGCATGGCGTTCTCGCAACCGCTGTCAAGCAACAGCATCTGTCCATCCTTCAAAGGCTCTGTACCGTATGCGTGGTTGTGCAGTGTCTGGCCGTTGATGGTTGCAATGATTGGGAACGAGAGTCCGAAGTTGTGTTTCTGTGCCTCGGCCTGTACTGCCGCTACAATCTGCGCTTCGGTAGTACCCGGGCGCACAGCACGCATTGCCGCACAGTGCATGTCGACCGATACATTGACAGCCTCCTCAATCTGCGCAATCTCCTCCTCGCTCTTGTAGTTACGCTGTGAGATGATTGCCTTTATGAATTTTAATGATGCCTTTGCTGCCTGCTCGGCGGGGTTGATGCCAAGCAACTCTTGCAACCACACCTGGTGCTCGCCACGGTAGGGTGGGAGGAAGTGGATCTCCTGTCCTTTTGCCTGTGCGTCCTTGAGGTATGTGGCAAGGTCGGCCATGGGGCGGGTGAGGGTGATGCCCACGCGCTCGCACTTCTCCTTGATGGTTGGCTGCACGCCGGTCCATACAATGGCGTCGATTGTGAGTTCGTCGCCAAAGATGATTTCCTTGTCGTTGTCAATGTCAATGATTGCAGCAAGACCTTCATAGTCCGATGCAAAATAGTATAGGAAGGTTGAGTCCTGACGGAAATGGTATGCATTGTCGGCATAGTTCATTCCTGTGAAGTTGTTACCGAGGAACAGCAACAGACCGCTGCCAACCTTCTCCTTCAACGCCTGACGGCGTGCGATATAAGTCTCTTTTGAAAACATAGTTATAGGTTTTTGTAGTTATTTCATCTTTTTATCACTGCACGGACAATGAACCACAGATGGCGTCCTATAGTGGGCAGGAGACCATAGTGTTTGCTCATTATCCGGAAACGCTCCTTCAACGAGGCACGGTGGTGTTGCAAAGATAACCCATTTTGCAAATAATTCACTACTGTGGCATTTACATTAACGAGTTTTTTTGCCTGTTTCATCACTCTGATGCACCAGTCGACATCACTTGAAAGGCGGTATTTGAGGTCATACATGGGGGCTATGTCGCGTTTGGCATAGAAAGCCTGATGACATACCATCATTCCGCTTTTGAAACTGCGCCATGTAAGCTCCTTGGGAGCCTGCAGGCGACGCATTCTTACAAAATTGCGCTTTTCATCTACCTCGGCCGTCTCGCCGTAAAGCACGTCGGGGAGTATCTCCTCGGTCGCTGCTGCATTGGCAATGGTCTGCAATGTGTCGGGGGCATAGAAGGCATCTCCGGCATTGAGAAAACACAAGTAGTCGCCTGTGGCAAGGGTTATTCCCTTGTTCATGGCATCGTATAGTCCGTTGTCGGGTTCGCTCACGATGTGTGCGAACTCAATGCCGCTTGCCTTGGCTATGGCAACCGTGTCGTCCTTTGAACCGCCGTCTATGAGCAGGTACTCATAGTCGGTATATGTCTGTTCCAACACGCTTTTCAGCGTTGGAGCAATTACCGGTGCGGCGTTGTAGGTTATTGTTATTATTGAGAATTTCGGTAATCTTCCCATATTCATTTCTCCTTTTTAACCTTGCGGTAGATGCCAAAGCCTGCAAGTCCAAGAATTGCAATGCCAACCAGGATTGACATATATCGTGACCAGGTGTGGCTCTTTATCATCAGCTCGTCAACACACTTGAACTCAATTGTGTGTTCGCCTGCAGGGATGGGCAATGCGCGTAGTACATAGTTTGCGCGTATAGGGGTTATCTCCTGGCCGTCAATGTATGCCTTCCAGGTCTTGTAGTAGACCTCGGAGAAGACTGCCATCTTTGGAGCCTCGCTGTAACTGATGTAAACGATGTTTCCGGGGTTACGGTATTCGGCAAGTTCAATCTCGCCGTATGCGTCATTGTCATATTGCCCGGGGTTCTCCACATCCTTCAGCCACATGTTGTCAATGTATGCAGTATGCTTGTCGACATTCTCTATTGCTGCAATCTCCTCGTTGGCACTGTTCACCCACTCGATATTGTCTACAAGCCAGCAGTTGCCGAACGCGTCGTAGTTCTCCTGTACTCCGTCGGGGGTGATGAAGAAACGTGTGTTGAGCATTGAAATGACGTTCATGTTGAGCTTGCTCAGGTATCTTTCAATGATGTCCTGATAACGTGCCAACTTCGCAGGGCTGTATCCGCCGATTGACTTGTGCTTGTATGATGTGAATGCCTCGTTGAACGGCCCGTTGGGGTCGGTGAGGTTGAATACACGATAGTGCGGGTCGTTGCCGGCGAGCTTTTTCACTTCGCGGTCGGCTGTGGTTTCACGTATCGCGGTAGTCTCTTTCTTTGGCATGAACTTGTCGTCATTCACAAAACGCTTACATACAGGCCACATATCCACAAGGAACAGCAAGCCCAATGCTGCAATGAAAAGATGTTGTTTGAAGTTGTATCTTGTGTATGCCCACATCAGTGCCGCTGTTGCAAGAATGAAGGTGAGTGAACGCCATGCGTCGCTCACAAGCATGCTCACGCGCTGCTGCATCAAGGCATTACGTAGTTCGGGGATCTGTGCGAAACGCATGTCGCCGGTGGATGTGAAGTCAAAGAATGCGCCCGGTGCCACAGCAATGAGCAGTGTGATTCCACCGACAATGCCAAGTGCAATGTAGAGTGCTTTTGACAGCCTGATGTCATTTCTTGCATCCTCGATGAAGCGCTTTGCGGCAAGTATTGCGAGTGTAGACATTGTGAGCGTTGTCACAACCAAAGCCATTGACGGCGCGCGGAACTTGTTGTATAGCGGCATGTATTCGAAAAGGAAATTGTTGACAGTCGCGAGGTTGCTTCCCCAGGCAAGCACGAGCGAGAATACCGTTGCACCCAACAGCCACCATTTTTCAGGGCCACGGACAATCATCAGTCCAAGCACGAAAAGGAAGCATACGATTGCGCCGGCATATACAGGGCCTGATGTTCCAGGCTGTTCGCCCCAGTAGGTAGGAGCATAGCGAACGAAGTTTGCGGCGTCGGAATCGATCTCCTTCATTATCTGGCGGTTGTTCTTTATGTATCGCACAGCTTCACTTTTGCTCGCACCGGGGTTCTGTTCAAGAACCATGTCGGCATAGCCGTCAATCATGATGTCGCGATATGCCTTGTACAGTTCACTGTCTGTTCCCACATTGTAGGCCGATGCCGAACCATAGAGGTTGGGGATGAGGAGTGTAAGACTCTCCGCCTTTCCGTAGCTCCATGCAAAAGCATATTCAGTGTCCAATCCTGTTGACTTTTCGCCATCCTTCACATTGAGTTCCGAGCCACCGCGCATTGAAGATTTTGCATAGTCGCTTGTAGGTAGCAGGATGCCCACAGCGGGTGCTGCCGCAAGTATTGCCACTACTGCAAGTACCGCAGTGGCTTTCCAATAGTATTTGAGCCATTTCTCTCGCAAGGCATATATGAAGTATACAATAGCTATTATGAGCGCTGTCAGCAACACGTAGTAGCTTACCTGCTGGTGGCTCCAGTAGATGTTGAGTCCTGCAGAAATCAATGTGACCAATGCGCCGAGAAGCAGTTTGCGCCTGTAGCTGAGTATGATACCGCCGATGAGTGGCGCCATGGTGGCAATGACAAGGCTCTTGTTCATGTGTCCGGCATCAATGATGATGAAGTTGTATGACCCCAATGTATATGCTATTGAGCCGGCAATGCAGAGCCATGACTTGCACCCTAATGCAAGCAACAGGATGTAGCAGCCTATGAAAGTGAGGAAAATGCAGCCAATGTGCCTGTATGATGCACCGAACACATTGAGTGTGACTACCTCGCCGATGGGCTTGAAGATGTTGTCGGGCTGTGGCGAGAAGGTGTAGTTGCAGGGCATTCCCGAGAACATGGCGTTGGACCAATAGCTGTATTCGCCGCTCTTCTCATGATAGTCGCGGGCATCCTTTCCCCAACCCATTGAGCCGATGGCATCGTCCTGTTTTATGTCCTTGCCCTCAAGTACGGGGCTGAAGTAGACAAGTGTGAGGATTAGGAATGTGAGTACTGCAACCACGTGCGGCACTATGTTTTTCCAATTGAAGTTCTTGCAAGAAATCATCTTGTTCATCATATCATTTTTTTATTATTTCCTTTATGTGTCTGTACATGTTCTCGCGGTAATTGTCAAGAGTGTACTTCTCTTTTACAAGACGGTGTGCATCCCACGCTTTTTGTCTGATGGTATCAACAGGCAGTTCTGCAACCGCCAATATGGCATTCTTGAAATTGTCGTATGTTACTTCGCCTACTTCAACGCCTGCGTTGGCAATGTCCAGTCCGGTACCCTTGCTGTATACCGGCAGCAAAGCGCCGTTGCCAAGGACATTGAGTACTGATACTGCACCGCTTTCCGAGAGTGAAGGGTTGAGCAATATGCCGCACTTGTCAAGCACTCTGGCGAATTCATCCGACTGTATATCTACAAATCCGTGCATTACAATGTTGCCGGCCTTTTTGATTTTTGGCATGTAGTGGCTCCAGAAAGCCTTCTCCTGTCGGCTGCCGCCGCAAATGTGCAGTGTGAACTGCGGGTGCTCCAGAGCAAAGTCTATGGCAATGTCAAGCCCTTTGTGCATCATTCCGGAGCTGCCGAACCACAGTATGTTGTTGCGGCATTCTGAAAAATCTTTCTTTTCATCGGGGTTGCAGACATTGAAATAGAATGCCGGCAAGGTCTTTACTTTGGTGGTGTCTTCGCTTTCATCTGCCATCTGCTCTACAAGAAAACTGTCGCCAAGTGATATCACGGCATCGCTCAACTGTGACATATAGTAGTTCATTCCGTTGCCGGGAACGTAATGGTACGATGGCAGCAGCCAGCATCCGTGTCTGTTGAAGAACTCCTTGTTGCGCTCGGCTGTTATGCGGAAATTGTAGAATGTATGTGCACCTACCGAGTAGAAGATTCTGAGCGGTCTTGTCTCACTGTGTGCCGTGAATGATGCTGCGTATGATGGGCAGTTGATACCGAAAACGATATCGTAACGGCTGTAATCGATACCGGTCATGTTACGTGAGGCGCAGTCTACACTATAGCCGAGGCGGTGCAATGCTTCGGCGGCAGTGTGGCATTCGGTAAAGTTCGAATGGTGCTTTGGCAGTTCCTTGCCTTTAAAGGCTTCGGGCAGGTAACATATCAGTGCCTTATGCTCGCGTTCTGTACCGAAGATATCCTTCACAACTCTTTCGCTGTTGAACAGTTTGTGTATCAGACGAACCAGTTTCTCTCCGATTCTGCGTTTTGCGATTGGCGCCAAACGGCCAAATTCCGAAAATGATAGTTTCATGGGCCAATTTACAGTTTACGATAGACATTGCAGGTCTGTTCAACCATGCGTTCAAGTGAATACTCTTTACTGAGTGTCGTTCCTTTCTGTCGCAGCTCCTCACGAAGGTTTTTGCTTGTCAGAACCTCCTTCAGGGTGTCATGCATGGACTGCGCATCGTTGGGGTTGAAATAGACGGCGGCATCGCCGGCTACCTCGGGGAAACAGCTGGCGTTGCTCAGACATACGGGGCAACCGCCGTTGAATGCCTCCAGAATTGGTATTCCGAATCCCTCATAGTGTGATGGGAAAACAAAACAGAGTGCATGTCGGTATAGTGATGCCATCTGCGCATCGTTGGCCGAGATGTGTCTCATGCGGTCACTTATGTTCCACTCTGCAAACTGTTTCAGCTCCGCAGCCGTGAATGGAGCACCTGTGCATACAATCTTGAGTGAAGGGTTGTTGTCCAGTATGGGGCGTATTGCCGAGAGCCATGGCATGAAGTTCTTGTACCCCTTGCGCTCTCCCACATACAACACATAGTTGTCAAAAAGTTGTGGTGCCACGTCACTTATGGGGCGGTAGCCATGGTGCACTACGGTTATCTTTGAGGGGGCGGTACCCAACAGCTCCACAATGTCACGCTTGGTGTTTTCGCTTACCGCGATGATATGGTCGGCCTCGGCGATGAGGCGCTTTTTGTGCGGAATTGTGCGGTCATAGATGAGTACCTCCTGTGGGTAGCGCTCGAATGTCATGTCGTGTATTGTCAGCACCAAAGGCTTCTGGCGTCTTTTGATGGCGTCAATAAAGTATGGGTTGTAGTATGTCGGGTGGAATATGTCATAATCACTGTGCTTCACGGCGCGTCTTGACATGCAGTCGTTTGCCAGGGCGTATATGCGGCGGCGCACACGGTAGTTGTCCGGGAAGGAAATCTTCTTGTATTTGTGCCCGTATGTTTCGGTGACATAGTGGTTCTCGCAGAACTTCATGGGCATGTCGGCAATGAACTCATCAGCCGGGAGATTGTACATGAGGTCGGCGAAATATCTTGTCACTCCTCCAAAACGCTGGAAGGTAAACATCTGGTTGTCATACAGAATCTTCTTCATATCACAGGTCTACTTTACGTTTGAATATGAAATTTGCTATCTCGCAGAGCTCTTTGCTGCGTGCAATCCATGCAATGGCTATGTACAACGATGCGGCTATGGCAATTCTTGCCAGTAGCAATGTGCACATGTCGTCAATGGAGAGTGTCAGGTGGTGCGTCGCCACCATCACAGCCATTGCTAAAGACAGATAGGGGAGGGTGTCTGTCAGGAACATCCTGATATTCAGCTTTATCTCCTTTTGTGCAAAGTAGTGCCATACAAAGAGCCACATGGCATTGAATATGCAGTATGCGACAATCATGTTCTTGATGCCATAGGGGTGCAGGATGAGCAGCAGGGCCAGTGTCAGCACTCCCTGTATTATGGTGCACCACATGAAGATGGCAGCTTTGCCGCGGCTTACAAGCAGGTTCGTGAACATTGACTGCAGGGGCATGAATGCTCCCCAGATGGCCAGTACCTGCAACATCTGTGCGCTCTCAATCCATTTCTCGGTGATGACCACGACAATCAATTCCTTTGATACCAATGAAAGTCCAAGCATCAGGGGGAATGCCACGAATGCCGTGAAACGCAACATCTTGCGGAATACACGCAATTGGCGTTCGCTGTCATCCACAACCTTTGCCAGTACTGGCTGTGCGACAGCATTTACCATTCCGTTTACCACCTCGCCACCCATATTGAACCATTCGGCAGCCTTGACATAGTTGCCCACATCCTTTGGATAGTATTTTCCGAGGATGAATGAGAATATGTTCCAGTTGAAGCGTTGGAACAGGTTGGTTATAAGCAGGCGGTAACTGAACGCGAACAGGTATTTCAATGGTCGGAAATTTATCCTGAAACTTGGTCGCCAAGGGGTAAAATACCAGCACACCACACTCCTTACCAGCACATATGTGATGCTTTGTGTCGCAATTCCCCAATATGAGTAGCCGTTCAAGGCAAGTATGATGCCGGTTATTCCCGATATGGTAATTGAAAGTATCAAGGAAATGGACTTCTCCTTTACCTTGAGTTCGCGGAACAGGTATGCCGATGGTGCAATGCCGAAACCGGCAATGACAAAACCGAGGAAATTGTAGCGTGACAGGTCAACAAGTTCCGGTTGGTTGAAGAAAGCGGCAATAAGTGGAGCGCATGCATAAAGCACCGCATACATGAACAGTGAGATCAGGATATTGAACCAGAATACGGCGTTGTAGTCATCGTGTCCCACTGTCTTGCGGTTTGCTATCGCTGCCACGAATCCGCTGTCCTGCAAAGAACCGGCAATTGCCGTAAAGATGGCAAGCATTCCAATGGGACAATAGTCCTCCGGGGTAAGGATACGTGCCAGATAGATGCCGAAGACAAGGCTCAGCAACTGACACACAGAATTGCTTATACCGCCCCAAAGCATTCCCTTTGCGACGGTGTGTTTCAGACTGTGTGCGTTGCTTTCCTTTGTCATCGTATCTTTATTGTTACTTTATCTCACTACCTGGTTTTGCTGTTGGAGCAACGGTGAGCAATGAGAGCTTGCCCTCGTTGTCCTCGGCGCTCAGGATCATACCCTCGCTCACAATGCCGCGCATTGTGCGTGGAGGCAGGTTGGCGATGAAACATACCTGCTTGCCTACGAGTTCCTCGGGGTTGAAGTGTTTTGCTACACCCGAAAGGATTGTGCGTGTGGCAAGGCCGTCGTCAATCTTGAACTGCAACAGCTTGTCGGCCTTTGGAACCTTTGTGCACTCAAGGACTGTACCCACGCGCATGTCGAGTTTCATGAAGTCATCGAATGTACACTCGGGGCGTATTGGGTTTGCCTTGTAGTTGGCTGCCTCGTTCTCTTTCTTGATGCGCTCAAGACGGTCAAGCTGTGCCTGGATGGTCTCGTCCTCGATCTTCTCGAACAACAGGCCAACCTCGCCAAGTTCGTGACCCTCGGCAAGCAGAGTGGTGCTGCCGAGGCTTGTCCACTCGAAGTTGTTGATGTTGAGCATCTCGCGCAACTTCTTGCTGCTGAATGGCAGGAATGGCTCGAATACGATAGCGAGGTTTGCTACAAGCTGCAAAGAGAGGTTGAGGATTGTTGCAACGCGGCCCATGTCGGTCTTTGCAAGTTTCCAAGGCTCGGTCTCGGCAAGGTAACGGTTACCGATGCGTGCAAGCTCCATGGCCTCCTTCTGTGCCTCGCGGAACTTGTACTGGTCGAGAAGGTTCTCTACTCTCTCCTTTACATTCACGAATTCGTCAACGATGGCCTTGTCATAGTCTGTGAGCTCGCCGCAGGCTGGAACCTTGCCGTCGAAATATTTCTTTGTGAGTACAAGAGCGCGGTTCACGAAGTTTCCGTAAACGGCAACAAGCTCGTTGTTGTTGCGTGCCTGGAAATCCTTCCATGTGAAGTTGTTGTCCTTTGTCTCGGGCGCGTTGGCTGTGAGTACATAACGCAATACGTCCTGCTTGCCGGGGAAATCAACAAGATACTCGTTCAACCATACCGCCCAGTTGCGTGATGTCGAGATCTTGTCATCCTCGAGGTTAAGGAACTCGTTGCTTGGTACATTCTCGGGCATCACATACTTGCCGTGAGCCTTCATCATTACTGGGAAGATGATACAGTGGAACACAATGTTGTCCTTACCGATGAAGTGTACAAGGCATGTATCCTCGTTCTGCCACCACTGCTCCCATGTACCATGCTTCTCGGGGTCCTTGTCGCAGAGTTCCTTTGTGTTCGAGATGTATCCGATGGGGGCGTCGAACCAAACATAGAGAACCTTGCCGTCAGCACCTTCTACGGGTACGGGGATTCCCCAATCGAGGTCGCGTGTCATTGCACGTGGCTGCAGGTCCATGTCGAGCCAGCTCTTGCACTGGCCGTATACGTTAGGACGCCACTCCTTGTGGTTTTCAAGAATCCACTCCTTGAGCCACTGCTGGTACTCGTTGAGTGGCAGATACCAGTTCTTGGTTTCTTTAAGTATAGGCGCTTCGCCGGTCTCCTTTGAGCGTGGGTTGATGAGCTCTGTTGGCTCAAGTGCACGGCCGCAACCCTCCTCGCACTGGTTTCCATAGGCCTGTTTGTGGCAGTATGGGCACTCGCCTACAACGTCACGGTCGGTAAGGAACTTTTCGTTCTTCACATCGTAGAACTGCATTGAGGTCTGCTCTACAAGCTTGCCGTCATCATAGAGCTTGCGGAAGAACTCTGACGCGAATTTGTGATGGGTGTCGGATGTTGTGCGTGAATATACATCGAAAGAGATGCCGAATCCCTCGAACGAATCCTTGATGATGTTGTGATAGCGGTCTACCACATCCTGTGGAGTGATACCCTCTTTGCGGGCGCGCTGTGTAACAGGTACACCATGCTCGTCGCTACCGCCGATGAAGAGTACATCCTCGCCTTTGAGGCGCAGGTAACGCACATAGATGTCGGCAGGCACATAAACACCTGCAAGGTGACCGATGTGGACAGGACCGTTTGCGTATGGCAGGGCCGATGTCACAAGTGTTCTTTTGAATTTCTTTTCCATTTCTGTTATGTTTTTTAATTTGTTATTGCCTGGAAAGTGACCGCGTAATGCGGTAAAGTACAAAAGTAGTTATTTTATTTTAAAAAGCGGGCATGCGCGCGGGAAAGAAATTCTTAATTTTATGGTGCCCGGGTTGCCGGGGTTGTCATTGTGGATAAAAAAGATTACTTTTGCCGGTGGCTTAAAAGGTTGTGCCATAGCCTTTTGCCTTTTTGAATTTTAATGCCAAATAAAACGGATTTATGAAAAACACTGTTTTTGCTGATACAAAACCTCATTATCAGTTACTTGACGGCTTGCGCGGCGTAGCGGCGATCCTTGTGGTCTTCTATCATATATTTGAGGGATTTGCTTTCGCCGAACTCACGAATGGAGCAGGGGATGGCCTGATAACCACGCTAAACCATGGACATATTGCCGTAGATTTCTTCTTCATCCTTTCAGGCTTTGTCATAAGCTATGCCTATGATGACCGCTGGGCGAATATGGGTACGTGGCAGTTCCTGAAGCGCCGCCTTGTGCGTCTGCATCCTATGCTTGTGATGGGTGCTGTTATCGGTGTTGTCGCATTTGCTGCTGTCGGGTTCGGGAAGTGGGACGGCACAACGGCGTCAACCGGTTGGGTAATGGTGGCAATGCTGCTTACAATGTTCATGATACCGGCTGTTCCGGGTGTGCCTTACGAGGTGCGCGGCAATGGTGAGATGTTTCCGTTGAATGGTCCTGCATGGTCATTGTTCTTTGAGTATTTGGGCAATGTCATATATGCGCTGATAATACGTCGACTATCTATAAAAATCCTTACAATTCTGACAATTGTTTTGGGCTGTATTCACGCATGGTTCTTTGTCGGCAATGTATCGGGGTATGATATGGTCGGCGTGGGATGGACCATTGATGATGTGAACTTCTGGGGCGGATTGGTACGTATGCTTTTCCCGTTTACAGTGGGTATGTTGCTTGCCCGTACATTCAAACCACATAAGGTTAAAGGTGCGTTCTGGATCTGCAGTGTAATATTGGTTGCGCTGTTTGCTATGCCATATATTCCATCAGATGGCAAAGTAAGTCTTAACAGCCTTTACGAGGTTGTTTGCATTGCAGTGATATTCCCGGCTGTCGTGTGGTTGGGTGCTTGTGGCATGTGCGGGAATGTTGCCGCCAAAGCAAGCTGCCTGTTGGGGGATATTTCATATCCGCTATACATTGTCCATTATCCTGTAATGTACATTTTCTATGCTTGGCTCATTGAGAAAAAATATTACACTTTGCAGTCGTGTCCAGGGGTGGTTGTGCTTGTTGTCGTTTCAAGCATAGTGCTTGCACTCTTGTGCCTTAAACTGTATGATGAGCCTATGCGCAGGTGGCTTACACGGAAAATGCAAAAGAAATAACAGTGAAAAGAGCGGCTTTGAGGGCTGCTCTTTTTGTTATTTTATAATTAAATTGATATTTTTAAGTAAAAAAATAGTTATCTTCGCGGAAATAAAAAACAGGAATATGAAAATAGCACTTATAGGATATGGAAAAATGGGCAAGACTATCGAGAGGATTGCCCTTGAGAGAGGACACGAGATTGTGTCAATTATCGACGTTGACAACCTTGACGATTTCAACAGTGAGGCATTCAAGAGTGCCGATGTTGCAATTGAATTTACAGCACCACATGTTGCGTATGACAACTGCATAAAGGCAATGGAGGCCGGCGTGAAAGTTGTCAGTGGAAGCACAGGCTGGTTCCAGCAGCACGAGGCCGAGATGCGCGAGAAATGCGAGAAAGAGGGCAAGACTCTGTTCTGGTCAAGCAATTTCAGTCTTGGCGTTGCAATCTTTGCTGCGGTTAACCGCTACCTCGCCAAAATAATGAGCAACTTTGACAACTATAAAGTCAGTATGGAGGAGACTCATCATATTCACAAGCTCGATGCTCCAAGCGGAACTGCCATCACTCTTGCCGAGGGCATCCTTGAGAATATTGTCCACAAGACAAGCTGGGTAATGGGTGACCTTACCAATCCCGATGGCTCCGTGACCAAGGGTAACGTTCCCGGACCCACTGAGATTAAGATTGACGCAATACGCCGCGACGAAGTGCCCGGTATCCACACCGTAACATACGATTCTGATGCCGATACCATAACAATTACCCACGATGCGCATAACCGTAGCGGCTTTGCCTTGGGTGCGGTGATTGCGGCTGAATATACTGTAGGGCATAGCGGCATGCTTGGCATGAAGGATTTGATTGATTTCTAAAAAAAAGTTCGTTGATGGAGTACGGTTTCAGCATTTTCGGTAAAACAGTCAAGGTCAGTACAACCCGCAAGTCGCTCGTCAAGATGTGCGTCTATCTTGCGCTCTACATAGCTTTTCTCATTTGGGTAAAAAGTTGGATGGGTGTGGTTGTGATTCCGTTCATCGTGGACAATTATACAACGCATCTGATACCTTGGAAGTGGTGGAAGAAATGGGAGAGCAAGACCGCCCGTAACGTGATGAGCTGGGTCGATTCAATTGTTTTTGCCCTGGTTGCAGTATATTTCGTACACATCTATTTCTTCCAGAATTATGTAATTCCCACATCTTCTCTTGAAAAGACTTTGCTTGTCGGCGACTATCTTTTTGTGAGCAAGATGAACTATGGTCCTCGCAAGCCCCAGACTCCATTGAGCATGCCGCTCACACAGCACACCATGCCTGTTGTTGGTGGCAAGAGCTATATTGATGCCGTGCAGTGGGATTATGAGCGCGTGCAAGGGTTTGAAGGCATTGAGCGTGATGATATTGTGGTGTTCAATTACCCTGCCGGCGATGTCGCTACAACCAATCCTGCTGTCATTGATGTGCATACCATGTGTTATGCCTACGGAATGGAACTCAATCCGCAGTTGTCGGGTGTCGAAGCCATGCCGGCAGGCGAGGCATATCCTTACTACAAGAAAATCTACGAAGACGGTCTCAAGTATATAGAGGCATACCCCGAGGAGTTTGGCGAACTTGTCAATCGTCCGGTTGACCGTCGCGAGAATTATGTGAAACGTTGCATCGGCTTGCCGGGCGAAGTTCTTGAAATCAGAAACAAGTCAATCTATATCAATGGCAAAGAGCTTGAAAGACAAAAGAATGTGCAGTATAACTATAACGTTGTGCTGACAAGGCCGTTGACCGAGGAACAGCGACATGATTTGGGTATAAGCAAGGATGATCTGCAGGCTTTGCAGGCGGTTTATCCACATAATATCACAAAAGAGGCGCGGCTTGTGTTGGGCTTGTCGCAGGGTTTTGTGGATTCGTTGCGTAATGCAAACAGAATGATACTTGTAGGTCAGTTGCCGTTGACCGTTGAGACATACGACCGTCTCAAGGCCGACAAGCGCCTGTGCAAGAGTATAAAGATTGCTGACCAGAACTCGACATTCGGTATCTATCCGCTTAACGGAAATACAGGATGGACTGTTGACAACTATGGTCCAGTGTGGATCCCAAAGCGCGGCGAGAGCGTAGAACTCACTCCCGAGAATATCGCCATATATGAGCGTCCTATCGTTGCATACGAGGGTAATAGCCTTGAGGTCAAGGATGGTAAGATCCTAATCAATGGCAATGAGGCTGACAGCTATACATTCAAGATGGACTACTATTGGATGATGGGCGACAATCGTCATAACAGCGCCGATTCGCGTTGTTGGGGTTTTGTGCCCGAGGACCACATTGTTGGCAAGGCGCTGTTCGTGTGGCTCTCTCTTGACAAGGACCGTGGCTGGTTCAATGGCAAACTTCGCCTGAGCCGTATGTTCCGTAGTGTAGGTTCTTTCGATTGATATTTCCATGGATATATTGGCTCATCCTCTTTATCTGGCACCTATTCCATTGTATGTGCAGCTGTATGCGGCAGATGCATTGCTGGTGGACGATGTCTCTCCATTTGTGAAGCAGACATACCGCAGCCGTGCAGTGATTGCAACCGAAAACGGGTCGCAGCAGTTGACTATACCGGTTGTGCATGATGGGGGCAAGATGACCATGCGCGATGTGCGTATCAGTGAACATGGCAACTGGAGGCATCAGCATTGGAATGCCATTGTAAGTGCCTATCGCAAGAGTCCTTTCTTCGAATATTATGCCGATGACTTCGCTCATTTCTATGAGGAGCGTGATGGTTTCCTCTTGGATTTCAACCTTCGCCTGCATGGAGTTGTAAGCGAACTTCTGGGGCTTGACAGGGGTGTGAAGTTCCTTTCCGATGAGGTTGCTGATGCTGCTGTAGACTTGCGACGCATTGCCGAGCCAAAGGCTTTGGAGACGTTCGATGGCGTGGCGCAGCAGTCCTATTATCAGGTGTTCGCGCAACGCAATGGTTTCATCCCGTCATTGAGCATTGCCGATCTGCTTTTCAATATGGGTCCCGAGGGGCTTCTGGTACTGCGCGACAGCGTGCTCGCAAAGTGAATTGAGCGGGTAAAAAATAGCGCAACTTATTTTGAACTCCAAGCACCTTGCATTATCTTTGTATTTGTGATAAAAGGGTTTGTTGTGCCCTTGTGAAAGTAAAAAAGATATGCGAGTAATCGATTATATAAATTCATCTTCTGACACGGCCTTCTCGTTCGAGGTGCTCCCGCCATTGAAAGGTGTGGGTACGGGTAAACTTTTTGGGAATATTGACCGTCTGATGGAGTTCAATCCCGGTTATATTAATATTACGACTCATCATAGTGAACCTGTTTACCAGAGTCTTGGCGATGGTACCTACAGGCTCGGCTCTATACGCCGCCGTCCCGGAACAGTGGCTGTAGCTGCAGCCATACATCATCGTTATGGTGTTCCCGTGGTTCCACACATCCTTTGCAACGGATATACTCTTGAGGATACCGAGTATGCGCTTATAGACCTGCAGCTGTCAGGAATAACCGATATACTGGTGCTTCAGGGCGACAAATGCAAGGGAGATGCGAATGCCGCCCCTGCAAAATGCGGCAACAGGTATGCTATAGACCTCCTGCGTCAGGTCAACCGTTTTAATGAGGGATTCTTTGTTGATGGCTCACCAATAAAAGAACCAGGAGTACCATTCTCATATGGTGTGGCCTGTTATCCCGAGAAACACGAGGAGGCGCCTAATATGGAGAGTGACCTTGCTGTTCTGAAACAGAAGGCCGATGAAGGTGCAGCGTATGCAGTTACGCAGATGTTCTTTGACAACAGCAAATATTTTGCTTTTGTAGAGCGTGCAAGGGCTATGGGTATAAACATTCCAATAATACCGGGTATCAAGCCTATACATCGTCTCTCGCAGATGAATATTCTGCCAAAGACATTTCGTGTCGATTTGCCTACTGACCTGGTCAAAGAGCTTAAAAAGTGCAAGGATGATGCCGCAGTGGCACAGGTGGGTTGTGAATGGGGTGTGCAGCAGTGTAAGGAACTTAAGGAACATGGTGTTCCCAGTCTGCACTTCTACACTCTCAATGCGTTCGACAGTGTCTATAACATAGCAAAAGCGATATACTGATGGGAGTTTTCTTTAAGGACATTATAGGACAAACGGCTATCGTTGACAGGCTGCGCCGCAGTGTCGACGAGAACAAGCTTGCGCATGCCTTGCTCATCAGTGGTCCGCAGGGTAACGGAAAGTTGCCCATTGCCATCGCTTTGGCCAACTATCTGCTGTGCGGCGGCAGTGGCAATGATGCCTGTGGTGCTTGTCCGGCTTGTGTGAAGTTGAGCAAGTATATACATAGCGACCTGCACTTCGTTTTTCCTGTAAAGAAGAAAAAGGGTGGTTCGGACAGTGCTCCGGTCAGTGATGACTACATTGCCGAATGGCGTGATCTGCTTTTGAAGAATCCATATTTCAGTTATGACGACTGGTTGGCAAGACTCGATGTCGAGAACCAGCAGCCGATGATATATGAGCGTGAGAGCAGTGAGATTCTGCATAAGCTCTCTATGCAGTCGCGTGAAGGTGGCTGGAAGGTGGTCATCATCTGGTTGCCCGAAAAGATGAAGGAGGCTTGTTCCAATAAATTGTTGAAGATTATAGAGGAACCACCGCACAAGACTCTCTTTTTGCTTGTGTCAGAGGAACCTGATAAGATAATCGCTACAATATTGAGCCGTACACAGCGCATCGATGTGCCACGCATTTCGCAAACCGATATTGAGAATGCGCTGATTTCCCGTTATGGTTTGGCTTTTGACGATGCCAAGGCTGTTGCGCAACAGAGCGCCGGTAATTGGGAGAAGGCAGAGGAGCAGTTGTCGGTAAGCGAGGAGAAGGCTCTCTATCTCGATCTGTTCATGCAGCTTATGCGTGTAGCTTATGCGCGTAACATACGCGAGATGAAGGCCTGGAGTGAACAGGTTGCAGCAATGGGACGCGAAAGACAGAAACGCCTGCTCGAATATTGCCAGCGCATGATACGTGAGAATTTCATCATGAACTTCAAGGACGATTCAATGCTTTATATGTCGCAGGCCGAGCGTAACTTCTCGGTAAGGTTCTCGCCATTTGTGAACGAGCGCAATATATTTGGCATAATGGAGGAACTCTCTGAAACCCAAAGACACATAGAACAGAATGTTAATGCAAAAATGGTCTTCTTCGATATGTCGTTGAGGATGATTGTTTGGATAAAAAATAGATAAATGGAAAAAAGATATAAGGAGAATAATGGCTGTGCCGGTATATGCTGCAAGGGATGCGGCAAGATGGACGCGCCACTCAATACATTCGATTGGCTTGCAGCGGTGCCCGGCAATGAGGAGTATACCGACATTGTAGAGGTGCAGTTCAAGAATACACGTAAGGGCTATTACAGGAACAGTAACAATATCCCTTTGCAGAAAGGCGATATTGTGGCTGTCGAAGCCAGTCCGGGACATGATATCGGCAAGGTCACAATGACCGGCCGCCTTGTGCTGTTGCAGCTGAAGAAGACACGTCTCACTCCCGAGAGCGAGTTCAAGCGTATATATCGCAAGGCGCGCCCTGTGGATATGGAGAAGTTCGAGGAGGCGAAGGCCCGCGAGCACGATACCATGATACGTTCGCGTCAGATTGCAAAGGATCTCAACCTTGACATGAAGATTGGAGATGTGGAGTATCAGGGCGATGGTCTCAAGGCCATATTCTATTATATTGCCGATAACCGTGTCGATTTCCGCCAGCTCATCAAGGTGCTTGCAGATGTGTTCAAAGTAAAGATTGAGATGAAGCAGATCGGTGCCCGTCAGGAGGCCGGCCGTATCGGTGGTATCGGCCCATGTGGCAGGGAACTCTGCTGTGCAACTTTCACAACAAACTTTGTATCGGTGTCTACATCGGCTGCCCGTTTCCAGGATGTGTCGTTGAACCCACAGAAACTTGCAGGACAGTGTGCAAAGCTCAAGTGTTGTCTTAACTACGAGGTTGATGCTTATGTTGAGGCTTCAAAGAGATTGCCACAGCGTGATATTGAACTGGAGACAAAGGACGGTACATATTACTTCTTCAAGTGTGATATCATGCGCGGTGAGATTACCTATTCAACCGACAAGCATATTCCTGCAAATCTTGTGACAATTACCGGTCGCAGAGCATTCGCTGTCATTGAGATGAACAAGCGTGGCGAGCGCCCAGATAGCCTGAACAATGAGACTTCGCAGGAGTCAAAACGCTCTGTTGACCTGTTGGAACAGGAGAATATCAACCGTTTCGATTCGGTTCAGCGAAACAACAAGAAACGTCGTAAAGGTGGTGGTAACCGTCACGACTCAAAGAAAGGAAATGGCAAGAGAGATAAAGATAAAGGGGCTTCTGCTGAAGGCTAAGGCCCTTCTGCTTGTCGCTTTCCTGCTTGTGTCATGTGATGGTACTGTCTACCATCGCTTTGTGCAGGTTGACAGGGCCGGTTGGGCTACTGAGGATACTCTCTCGTTTTGCTATGAAGGCTCTGCCATTGCTTCTGCATCGGAGATGGATGTTGCGCTCCAGGTCCGCTATGGAGCCGATTACAGATATCAGAACCTCTATCTGCGCCTTGAGACATTCAGGGCAGACAGTTCGTTGTTGTCTGTAGATACCTTGTGTTGCAGAATGTTCGATGATGATGGCCGCCGCTTGGGCAGTATTGTAGGTACTTTATACCAGAATGCAAGTGAGGGCAGGCCATTGACTGCATTATGCACCGATACCCTTATCCTTAAAGTGACGCATGTTATGGGCGAGAATCCCTTGCGTGGTGTCCTTGATGTCGGTGTGATGTTGGCCGAGACCGGCAGATAATATTCGCTTCTATCGTTCCCTGTCTGCGTCTATTCTAAGGAAAATAGAGAGCAGGATAGTGAAGCCAAGGAATGAAGATCCACCATAGCTGAAGAATGGTAATGGAATTCCAATTACCGGTACAAGTCCAAGCACCATGCCGATGTTTATGGTAAAGTGCAGAAAGAAGATGGAGGCTATGGCATAGCCGTAGGCTCTGGCAAAACGGTCGTTCTGCCGTTCGGCAAGGTGTATTATCCTCAATATGAAGAATATGAACATTGTCATTACGAACACCGAGCCTACAAATCCCTGTTCTTCGCCTATTGTGCAGAAAATGAAGTCTGTGTCCTGTTCCGGTACATAGTTGAGCTTTGTCTGTGTTCCGTTAAGGAATCCCTTCCCGAAAACTCCTCCCGAGCCTATTGCAATCTTCGACTGGTGTACGTTGTATCCGGCACCGTTCAGTTCCTCCTTAAGTCCCAAAAGCACTTCAATCCTCACTTTCTGATGGGGCTTGAGCACGTTGTGCATAACGTAATTGCAGGAGTAGTTGAATGCGATTGCTCCAATGATGTATATGGCAACCCATATGTTCCTTTTTTCTTTGCGTAGCCTTATCTGTAACAGCAGATATATCACATTGAATGCAAGCAGCAGATATTGGACTGTCATTATGTTGAACTCCACCAGATATATTGCAACCCAATATGAACATAATGTCATCAAGGCATTTGTTGTGAGCAGGACTGTGAATGTCTTGTTGTTTTTGCACCAGAACTTCACAACAGCTATGGATATGATCTGTATAATTATTGTCGGGGCATATTGTCCTATGCTTACCGGCAATTTGGACATAAGTTCGCTGTCATACTTTATTCCAACGACAAAGTATATTATGGCGCTGACTGCTGCAAGCAGGAATATACCGGTCATGCCTTCGCGGTAAAGGACAAGGAACAGTGCCAGGTATACCAATGCGCTACCGGTCTCTTTCTGGGCCATGATTATGATCATTGGCAGGAGTATTATGCCGACAGCTTTCAGGAAGTCCTCGTTGTTGCTTATCTTGAACTCTCTGCGGCCGATGAATGCCGACAGCATCAGTGCTGTGGCAAACTTCATGAATTCGGCTGGCTGTATTCTGATTGAACCGGCTGAGATCCATGAGCGTGAACCCTTGATGTCCGTCGCAATGAAAATTGTGACGAGGCCAAGCAGCATTGTTGCAGCGTAGATTATGGGGGAAAGGTTGCGGTATGTGTGTTTGGGTATGCACATCATTATAAATCCGGCAAACAATGATATTCCCATCCACATAGCCTGCTTGCCACTTCTCTCTCCCTGATTGAAGAAGTCGGCGATTCCAGTGTCTATGTAGCTGTGTGTAGAGCCGCATATTGCCAGCCAACCCATTGTGGCAAGCAATGCGAACAATACTATTGTCCACCAGTCAATGCGTTTTATTATGCTATCTCTCGTCCTTTCCATAGTAAATCTTCTTCTTGCTGATGGTCTCTGCTTTCTTTTCGCTCTCCTCGCTCAGGCTTCCGGTCAGATATTTCTCCATCATCAGTGCTCCGATGGGAACACCATATTCTGCTCCGAAACCACCATTCTCGACATATACCGATATGGCAATCTTCGGTGCATCCATTGGTGCAAAGCCAAGGAATACCGAGTGGTCCTTGCCCTTATTCTCGGCGGTACCTGTCTTTCCGCATATGTCAAGGCCCGGGATGTTCGCAGCACGGCAAGTACCGTCAATGACTGCGTGGCGCATACCTTTTATGACCTCCTCATATGATGCGGCGCTTACCATTGTGCTTTTGGGAGTGAGGTATTTGCTTGCAATGGTGTCGTTTTCGACCTCCTTTACAATATGTGGGATAATATATTTTCCTCTGTTCGCAATGGTCGCTCCAAGGTTGGCAATCTGCAGCGGAGTGAGTGTTACCTCTCCCTGGCCGATTGATATGCTTATGACTGTGACTGCGCGCCAATAGTTGCCGTAGTGGCGGGTATAATATTCGGCATTTGGTATCATGCCTCGTACCTCGCCCGGAAGGTCTACGCCAAGCGCATAGCCAAAGCCCATTGACACCATATAGTCACGCCACACGTTCATTGCTGCTTTGGTGCCTCCATATTTGCTCATGCCGAACATCTTGTGCAATCCCCAACAGAAATAGGCGTTGCACGATGTTCCTATAGCCTCTTTCAGTGCCGTGGGCGAGGAGTGTGCGTGGCATCCCAATTTGAACTTGTTGAAAATGAAGCCTCCGTGACAAGGGAATGCTGTCTGTGGCGTTACTACGCCCTCTTCAAGGAACATGGCTGCCTGTGATGTCTTGAATGTAGATCCCGGAGGGTATGTTCCCATTATGGCGCGGTTGAGCAGGGGCTTGTTCTTATCGCTCGACAGTGCCTTGTGATTTTTTCCTCTGTCGCGGCCGGTAAGCAATGTTGGATCGTATGATGGCGATGAAACCATGCATAGAATCTCTCCGCTCTCGGGCTCTATGGCAACGATACTGCCGATCTTGTTCTTGAGCAGATGCTCGCCAAGCATCTGCAGTTCAATGTCAAGGCTCAAAGTCAGGTTTTTGCCTCTTACCGCAGGCGTGTCGAGTGCACCCTCTTGGTATTTTCCCTGTATTCGTCCATGAGCATCACGCAACAGTACCTCGGTACCTTTTTCTCCACGTAGCTGCTTCTCATACGAAGCCTCAAGACCTTGTGTGCCTATATAGTCGCCACGTTGATAGTATGAGTCCTTGTCTATGTGTCTTTGTGAAACCTCTCCAATGTCGCCGAACAGTACGCCTGCGACGCCGTGGTTGTATTGTCTTACGTATCTTTTGCGAATGTAGAAACCCTTGAAAAGGAAGTTCTTCTCCTGGAAGACCGCGAAATCTTCCATTGGAATCTGCGTCATGAAGACCTGTTCGGTGTAGTTCGAGAATCCGGGATTGTGTTTCTTGTTCCTTACACGCTCCATTCGTGCCCCGAACTCCTCCAAAGTGATGTTCAATGTTTTGCAGAGCTCCAGTGTGTCGAGTCCTTTGATTTCTCGTGGTACGAACGTGATGTCATATGCGGGTTTGTTGTATACGAGCAACTCTCCATTACGGTCATACATCTGTCCGCGTGAGGGGTATATGGTTTTCTTGTAGAAGGCATTGCTGTCGGCCTTGCTCTTGTACTCATCGTTGGATATCTGCAGTGAAAAGAGCTGGGTGATGTATGTAATGAATATCAGCAGGACAATGCCCGACAATATGTATTTACGGCTTTCGTAGCTGTTGTCTTTCATATTGTCATCTGTTTGGCGAGAAGAATTCCGCAACTACCACGAAAAGCATGGTAAGTGCTGTGCTGCCGGCGGTGCTGATTAGCAGTGTAGTGAAGTGTCTCACGGCAAATACCTCGAGGGGGAATAACACTGCGTAGAATATCGATACGCAAATGATGGCGTATACAAGGTAGCCTCCCCATTTAAGGCTTTTTACTCCGGGGATGAAGTCATCGGGCAGTCCTTTGTGGGTGAATGCGGCAAGGATGTATTTGCGGGAGAACGCCATGGCTGTTGCTGCCGCAGAATGAATACCGGGGGTGTTGCAGAACATGTCTGTTACAATACCGAACAGGAATCCCCATATTATCATTTCGTTCTGTGTAGTGTGTCGCGGCAGTTTCAACAGGAAGATTGCAAATATACAGGCAGTGGCATAACCAAACAGATGTATCTGGCTGAAGATGATAACCTGTGCCAAAGCGAGCAGCACAAAGTTTCTTGTACGTATGAGAGTCTTGCTTGTCATTTATTCAGTAGATGCCTTCTTCAAGTTTCTCCTGTTCTTCTCTGTTGCTGTGTCCTACAACGAAGACATTGTCAATGTCGGCAAAGTCGACGAACAGTTCCACGCGGGCGCGGTATGATTGTCCGTCTGCCGAATCTTCCAGTTTCTCTATCCTGCCCAATGGAATACCGGCCGGGAATATTGATGAGAAACCGCTTGTGTAGACAGTGTCTCCCATTTCGAACAGTTCATAGCGTGGCAGGTCGATGAGGTAGGAGTGGCGGATGTCCTTTCCGTCCCATTTGAGGGTACACAAGGTGTTGTCATTTACCTTACAGCTGATAATGCTCTTGCTGTTCAGCAATGGAAGTACGACTGTGAAATTGTCCGATGAGGTGAATGTCACTCCAATTACGCCCTTACTGTTGAATACGCCCATCTGGTTGTCAACGCCTTGCATTATACCCTTGTCAAGTGTAATGTAGTTGTCGACCTTGTTGATGGAGCTGTTTACAACCCTTGCTGTCTTGTAGTAGAAGCCGTCGTTGTTCCGGGCATTTCCAATGCTTGCGATTGATGCGCTGTCCTCGTACTCCCTCAGTCGGGCCTTGAGTGACTCGACCTCATTTATCAGTTCATTGTTGTGGTCGACGAGTGTCCGGTTTTCTGTCTTGAGACCAAAGTAGCTGTCGACATCGGTTATTGCAGAATAGATGTTTCCTGCAATGCTGTTGGCCGATGTAAACATTGTCGCCTTCTGGTAATTGTTGAAACAGACAATAAGCACAAAACTGATTCCCTCCAATAGCAGGAAAAGGAACCAGTGATTGTGCTTAATTAGAATATCCAGTATCGACCGCACGATGTTCTGTCTTTATTATCTCATCAAGAATGGATAAGTGAGGTCGTTGAGCGCGAGTGATGTACCCTTTGCAACACAGTAGAGAGGATTCTCTGCGATGTGGAAAGGAATGTTGATCTTGTTCGACAAGCGCTTGTCCAAACCTCTCAGCAATGCGCCGCCACCTGCAAGGTAGATGCCGTTGTGTACGATGTCGGCATACAGCTCCGGTGGTGTCTGCTCGAGTGCGCTGATGATGGCGTTCTCAATCTTGATGATGGATTTGTCAATACAGTGTGCAATCTCCTGATAGCATACAGGTACCTCGATAGGCATTGCTGTTATGCGGTTAGGACCGTGTACAACGTAGTCCTGTGGAGCCTCGTCGCCAAGGTCTGTGAGGGCTGAACCTACGTGGATCTTGATACGCTCGGCCATACGCTCGCTGACACGTACATTGTGCTGGCGGCTCATGTAGTCCTGGATGTCGGCTGTGAAGTCGTCACCTGCTGTGCGCAATGAACCGTTCGAAACGATACCGCCAAGTGAAATCACGGCGATTTCGGTAGAACCACCACCTATGTCAACCACCATGTTGCCCTCAGGTGCGGTCACGTCAAGACCGATACCGAGAGCCGATGCCATTGGCTCGTAAATGAGATATACGTCACGTGCGCCGGCGTGCTCTGCAGAGTCGCGTACGGCACGGAGCTCAACCTCGGTAGAGCCATAAGGCACGCCAATCACCATTCTGAGTGATGGAGTGAACAGCTTGCTGCCCATATTTACCTTCTCGATGAAACCGCGCATCATCATTTCGCAAGCGTAGAAGTCTGCGATGACACCGTCTCTCAAAGGACGTATGGTCTGTATGTTAGGGTTGGTCTTCTCGTGCATCTGTTTTGCCTTCTTACCAACAGCAATCATCTTTTTTGTTCCGTCGATGGCTACAACCGATGGCTCGTCAACGACAATCTTGCCGTCGTATGAAACGATGGTGTTGGCTGTACCCAAGTCAATGGCAACATCTTTTGTAAATGAAAATAGACCCATTTTCCTGAATTCGTTTAAAATTAATGTTTGAAGTGACGGAAGCCTGTGATGACCATGGCAACGCCGTTAGCGTCACAGTAGTCAACAGACTCCTTGTCGCGGATTGAACCGCCTGGGTGAACAACTGCTGTAACACCAGCCTCGTGTGCAATCTGTACGCAGTCGGGGAATGGGAAGAATGCATCGCTCGCCATTACGCTGCCCTGGAGTGAGAAACCGAAGTTGCCGGCCTTCTCAATGGCATGACGCAGTGAATCAACGCGCGAAGTCTGTCCCACACCGCTTGCAATGAGCTGCTTGTTCTTTGCGAGAACGATAGCGTTACTCTTGCTGTGCTTTACGATCTTGTTCGCAAAGAGCATGTCCTCAATCTCCTCGGCCTTTGGAGCAACCTTTGATACAGTCTGCAGGTCGGCAGCTGTCTCAACCTTTGCATCACGGTCCTGTACAAGAACACCGTTGAGTACGCTGCGGAATGTCTTCTCTGGCATCTCGGTAGATTTCTGGATGAGGATGATGCGGTTCTTCTTCTGCTTGAGTACTTCAAGGGCATCAGCGTCGTAGCTTGGAGCAATGATTACCTCGAAGAAAATCTCGTTTACCTTCTCGGCTGTAGCCTTGTCTACATTCGCGTTTGCGATGAGCACGCCACCGAATGCTGATACAGGGTCACCGGCAAGTGCTGCATCCCAAGCCTCGGCCAATGTTGGGCGTGATGCCAAACCACAGGCGTTGTTGTGCTTGAGGATAGCAAATGTGGTCTCGCCTGCGAAGTCGTTGATGAGCTCTACAGCCGCGTTGATGTCAAGCAGGTTGTTGTAAGAGATCTCCTTGCCGTGGATCTGCTGCAGCATGTCGTTGAAGTTGCCATAGAAAGCACCCTTCTGGTGTGGGTTCTCGCCATAACGCAAAGACATTGGAGTGTCGTTTGTCTGACGGAATGCGCTGTTTGTCTCCTTGTCGAAATAGTTGAAGATTGCAGAGTCGTAAGATGATGATACTGCAAATGCCTCTTTTGCGAAGAAACGGCGCTCCTCAAGTGTTGTCTGTGCACCGTTGTTCTTCAAGATCTCATGGAGTGGAGCGTACTGTGCCTTGCTTGCCACGATAACTACATCGTTGAAGTTCTTTGCTGCACCACGGATGAGCGAGATGCCGCCTATGTCAATCTTCTCGATGATGTCGGCCTCGGGAGCGCCCGATGCTACAGTCTGCTCAAATGGGTAGAGGTCTACGATAACCAGGTCAATCTCCGGAATCTCGTACTCCGCCATCTGCTGCTGATCCTTCTCAAGCTCTCTGCGGCCAAGGATGCCACCGAACACCTTTGGGTGCAGGGTCTTTACGCGACCGCCCAGGATTGATGGGTAGCCAGTGAGGCTCTCGACTGCTGTGCAGGGGATGCCAAGTGACTCAATGAACTGCTGTGTGCCACCTGTTGAAATGAGTTGTACACCGTCTGCGTGAAGCAGCTTGATAATCTCGTCCAAACCGTCTTTGTAGAAAACGGAAACCAATGCCGATTTAATTCTTTTTGTTGACATATTAATGTGTTTAAATTTATGCTAATGAAATGATTCCCAGTGTTTTATATTGTTGGCAACGGGAATCCCCCTATTTTCTTACAAAGTTAGCTTTTTTTGTGCGATTTTGCACTATAAAGAACGTGCTATTTTTCAACAAAAATATCAATGGAAAAAGAGTCCGGCAACACGCATGTTACCGGACTCTCAGGTATGTTTTTTGTCTTTTCAGGCCTCCGATTTCGGGTGGTCAATGTTGTAGTGCAGGCCGCGGCTCTCCTTGCGTTCCATGGCCTGGCGCATGATCAGGTAGCCCACGTTGATGATGTTTCGTAACTCACAAAGCTCACGGCTCACGACGCTCTGTTTGAACAATTCCTCGGTCTCTTCGTAAAGCAAATCGAGACGGTTCCAAGCGCGCTTGAGACGCAGGTTGGTGCGTACGATGCCCACATATGTACTCATAATCTGCTGTACCTCCTTGGCATCCTGCGAAATTAGTACCATCTCCTCGTTCATCTTTGTACCCTCGTCGTTCCATTCGGGTACTTCATCCTTGTAGCTGTACTCCTCAAAATGTGCTACCGAGTGCTTTGCAGCCGCGTCGGCATAGACAACAGCTTCAATCAACGAGTTACTTGCCAATCGGTTGCCTCCGTGCAGGCCAGTGCATGAACATTCGCCCACGGCATATAGCCTGTGAATGCTTGATGCTGCGTTCAGGTCAACCTTTATACCACCGCAAAGGTAGTGTGCTGCCGGTGCAACAGGAATATAGTCCTTTGTTATGTCAATGCCAAGAGAGAGGCACTTCTCATAGATGTTGGGGAAGTGGCGTTTTGTCTCCTCGGGGTCCTTGTGGGTAACATCGAGATAGACATGGTCGTCGCCCCTGTGTTTCATTTCATTGTCAATGGCACGTGCTACAATGTCACGTGGCGCAAGCGACAGGCGAGGGTCGTATTTCTGCATGAATTCTTTGCCGTCCTTGGTACGTAGAATACCGCCATATCCGCGCATGGCTTCGGTTATCAGGAACGATGGGCGGTCGCCCGGGTTGTAGAGCGCTGTGGGGTGGAACTGCACGAATTCCATATCCTTTACGGTTCCTTTGGCGCGGTACACCATTGCGATGCCGTCGCCTGTGGCAACGAGCGGGTTGGTTGTTGTCTTGTATACGGCTCCGCAACCACCGGTGGCCATCAGTGTTATCTTGCTCAGGAATGTGTGTACCTCGTGGGCGTCAATGTCAAGGACATAGGCACCATAGCACTCAATGTCGGGAGTCTGGCGTGTCACTTCAACGCCCAAATGGTGCTGAGTGATGATTTCAATGGCAAAATGGTGGTCGAATATCGTAATGTTGGGGTGCTTGCGGACAGCTTTGATAAGTGACTGCTGAATCTCGGCACCTGTGTTGTCGGCATGGTGCAGGATGCGGAACTCCGAGTGGCCGCCCTCGCGGTGCAGGTCGAACTCGCCGCTCTCGTTGCGGTCGAACTCTACGCCCCAGTCAATGAGTGCCTGAATCTGTGACGGTGCTTCGCGGACCACCTTTTCCACAGCCTCGCGGTCGCTTATCCAGTCGCCGGCAATCATTGTGTCTTCGATGTGCTTGTCGAAGTTGTCAACCAGTTCGTTGGTAACCGATGCAATGCCGCCTTGTGCGAAAAAGGTGTTTGCATCCTCTAATGTTGTCTTGCACACAAGCGCAACTTTGCCTTTATCGGCAACCTTAAGAGCATAACTCATTCCGGCAATACCGGAACCGATAACTAAAAAATCAAATTTCTTGACCATATTACCATTGTTTCTTACGTGGCGAAACGGGCGTCAGTCCTTTTTCTCCTTTGGGATGTAAAAATACAAAAAAATGACAAGTAGTATAAATTTCTACTAAAAAATATTGTCATCACTCTGTTTTGTCCTCCTTTTCCAGTGCGTTGATGTTGCGCATCAACTGTTCATATCCGCATCTCTCCACTGCGCTGTGCCTGAAAAGAGCCTTGTATTCAGGTTTGGTAAGAACCTGCCATTTCTCCATTGTCATCTGTCGCAGTGTGTCTGACGGCTGCAGTTCGGGTATCGTATTGGGGGTGGAAAAGCGGTTGTGTGGGCACACTGTACGGCAACGGTCGCAGCCGTAGAAGCAGTTTCCCATCTTTTTACCGATGTTTTCGGGCAGTTCGCCACGGTGTTCAATGGTAAGGTATGAAAGGCATTTGTTGGCATCGAGCCCGTTGTCACTCAATGCTCCGCCCGGGCAACTTTCAATGCATTTACGGCAGCTGCCGCAGAAATCACGTGAAAGTGGAGTGTCATGACACAGTTCTATGTCAACAAGCAACTCGCCCAGGAAGAATGCCGATCCTTTGCCCGGTATTATGAGTTGGCGGTTACGGCCTATATATCCTATTCCGGCCTTTACGGCCCAATAGCGTTCAAGAACCGGTGCCGAGTCGCAGAAAGCGCGCCCTTGCACAGGGCAAATGTCGTTTATGCTCTGCAACAGCCGGTACAGTCTCTCTTTTACAATCTTGTGATAATCCTTGCCCTGTGCATAGTCGGCAAATCCGTCTATCGGTTGCTTGGGAGCATAGTTCATCGCTACAGAAATGATGCTCTTGCATCCCTCTACAAGCAGGGTGGGGTCGAAGCGTTTGTCGCAGTTGCGTTCAAGATACTGCATGGTTGCATGGCTGCCTTTTCCAATCCAATTGTTGTATCTCTGTGCAGTCTCTTCCGCCACTGCTTCTGCCTTGGCTATCCCGCAAATGTCAAATCCGAGACGTATAGCCTCGGATTTGATATATCTGGTCAAATCTTCCTTTTCCATCATTCGAATACTTTGAAACTGTATCCTTGTCCCTGCAACCACTCTATTGCGCGTGGAAGGGCGTATTTCAGGTTCTCCTCGGAGCGCAGTGAGTCATGGAAGGTAATGATTGAGCCGTTACGTACCAACCTTTTGACAATGGCAAGCACCTCCTCGCCGTTAAGGCGTTTGCTGTAGTCACGTGTCACAAGATCCCACATTATGAACCTATAATGCTTGCTCAACTCCTTGTACTGGCTGCGGCGCAGCAGTCCGTGTGGTGGGCGGAACAGGTTGCTGTGAATGAGCCCGTTGGCCTTCTCTACATTGCCTATATAGTCGCGTGTATCCGTGGACAGGCCTTTCAGATGGTTGAAGGTGTGGTTTCCCACCTTGTGCCCGGCATCGACCACCAGTCGGTATTCCTCTGGATGCTTGCGCACATTGTCGCCAACCATAAAGAAGGTTGCCTTGATGTTGTATTGTCCGAGCAGGTCCACAACCCAAGGTGTGATGACGGGTATCGGACCGTCATCAAATGTCAGATAAACCGCCTTCTCATCGGGGTTCATCCTCCATAATGCCTTTGGGAAAAGTCTGCGGACAAAGCCGGGTACCTGCTCTATGAACATATCTTGGTTTATTTGCTCTGCTGTTTCATCATCTTTCTCAATGACTGCTCAATCATGCGCATTTCGGCGTTTGACAGGTCAAGTTCGTTGAGTACCTGATACATGCTTCCAATAACCATTCTCTTCATCTCGGCATTCTGCTTGTTGCGTGTCTTTTCAAGTATGTCTACCTGTTTGTTGAAACAGTCGCACAATGCCACAATGATATCCTCTCTTGCGGTGTCACTGAATTCACCATTCTCAAGCAGGCTCCATGCGTGGTTGATGAGTGATATGCGGTGGTACAGCATTATGTCATTCTGTTCGTTTGGCTTCAAAGTGTTGTACCAGATGATATGCTCGAGCTCGTTCTTGAGTATGCTGTTTGCCATCTCGTCCCTTCTTTGCTTGAGCATCGCCAAAGTGTCATATCCCAGGAACAGATCCTCCAGTATGGCCTGTCTGATGGGGTCATCACTGTCGGCCGACTTTGCTATCTCGTTCTTGTAGTCGCGCTGCACCTGATAGATGATGTTGTACACATCGGCAAGCGCAATGGTGTTGTCTCTTAATGCATCGTAAGGTACAACATCGGCAGGGAGCTCATTGTATACCTTCTCCAGTACTGCAATAATCTGTGCATCATCCTCCTCACTGTTGATCATGTCGGTAGCCAACTGTGCAACGAGGTTGCGGTGTGTGCTGATCATTCTTCTGATGGTCTCATCGGCATAGTACTTCTTGTACTCCTTCAGGCCGCCCCACTTGAAGCGGTTGATGATGTTGTCGCAGAAACGGTCAATGTCGACAGGGTGTTCGCCAGCTCCGGTGTCATAGCCGAGTTTGCTCCAGTCGAATGGAGTTATGCGGTAAGCCAGTCCTTCATGTACAAAGAACTTTGTCAATACGGCAGGGTAGTTCTTCTCGCCCACGGTCATTGACATGTACAGCGGACGCTCCCAGTTTGCATTTGCAAGCATGTCGAACATGATGAGCTCATGGCGGTAGAGTGCGCTTTTGTCGCTGATGTCGATTGTCATGTATTCGGGCATGTTGTTCTCATATTCCTGTGGAATGACCATTCCTGAACGCATTACAGCCTCCTTGTCAATTGGTATGTAGAGAGTTTCGCAAGGAATTATGCTTCTTGGAATCTCTATGTAGTTTCTTCTTGAACGTCCCTCGTTTATGGCCGCCTCGTACATGGTTATGATTTCATCCACCACCTTTCGTGCCTCGGATTTTTTTGTGGCGTTGGCCTCAAGAATCCAATGCTTGGTAATCTTGTTCATTTCGAAAGGATTGTTGCCGAAAGCCTTCTCGAACTTCTCGGGGAAAGCCTTGCGGTACTGCATGATGAAGTCCTCCATAGGGAACACATATACATAGATGTTTGTGTTGCCGGCGTAGTTGATTCTGTCCCATGTGATAGGGAGGCTTGGAGAATCGTAGGCCGGTCGCTTCATCTGGTCGGTGTACCAGTCTGTCTGCAGGTACGACAGGTTGCAAACACGTGCATCGGTACGCTCGCCCTCAACCTCCTGGCTGTACCAAAGAGGGAATGTGTCATTGTCACCGCATGTGAAGATGATCGGGCAACCCTCGTCGGGCAGGGTGTTGAGGTAGTTCAGACCAAAGTCACGGCACGCAAAGCGTCCGCTGCGGTCGTGGTCGTCCCATGTCTGTGAAACCATCTGCAATGGAACAAGGATGCAGGCCACAGCAACGGCACTGCTTATAAGGATGTTGTTCTCTTTCTTTCTTGTCTTGGCAATGTACTGTGATATTCCGGCAACGCCCATGCCAATCCAGATGGCAAATGCATAGAATGAACCTGCATATGCATAGTCACGTTCACGTGGCTGCAATGGTGTTTGGTTAAGGTAGAGTACAATTGCAAGACCGGTCATGAAGAACAGCATGAATACTACCCAGAACTGCTGCTTGCCCTTCTTGCCGTTGTTAAGTTGCCAAGCGATACCGATTATTCCCAGAATGAGTGGCAGGGCAAAGAATACATTGCGTCCCTGATTGTCCTTGATAGTCTGTGGCAACTTGTCCTGGTTGCCCAAACGTATGTTGTCAACAAATGGTATGCCTGTTATCCAGTTGCCATACTCCTTCTCGCCATAATTGTTCTGTATGTCATTCTGGCGGCCGACGAAATTCCAAAGGAAATAGCGCCAGTACATGTGGTTTACCTGGTAGTTGACAAAGAAACGTATGTTGTCCAGCTGTGTCGGAACCTTTACGTCAACAGGTTTGTTCTGCTGTTTTCTGATCTCGGGGAACTTTGCCCTACGGGTGTTCTTTATGTATTTGCCCACCCATTTCTCGTATTCTCCGGCGTGGTCGCTGCTGTACATACGTGGGAAGAACATGTTCTGCACGTGTTTGTACTCCTTGTTGTAGTCGATTATCTCATACTCGTCGGGGTCGCTTGCGTTCTTCTTCTCTACACGCATGTAGATTGGGCTTGTCTTTACCGATACGGCATCGCCGTCCTTGGTCCTGTCTACCTCGGCATCGAAGCACTCGCCATAGAACAGCGGGCGTGAACCGTACTGCTCGCGGTTAAGGTATGATCCAAGAGTGAAGATATCCTCGGGCGAGTTCTGGTCCATTGGAGTGTTGGCCGATGAACGGATAACGATGAGTGCGTATGATGAGTAGCCTATCATGATTAGCAACAGGCTCAGGAACGATGTGTTGAACCCTCTGCGGCTGATCAGATATGTCTTTGTTATCTCGGCGCCCTTGTATGAAACCTTGTTTCTTGTGCATACGATATAGATGGCAACCAATACTATAGCACCAATGAAGATGCTTCCCGCAACGCTGTTGCCATAGAATGGAATGCCCAACAATGCTATCGCCAATGTGAATATGGCCGCAATGCGGCTCTGGCTCTTGCCTTTCTCGGTGCAGTAGATGCCGGCCACCAATGTGGCGAAGAGCAGCAGGATGTAAATGTAGAGTCCGGTGTTGAACGGCAATCCAAACAGGTTCACAAAAAGAAGTTCGAACCAACCACCGACTTTTACAACTCCGGGCACAATACCGTACAGTACGGCCATTACAATGGCTGCGGATACGACCAGTGCCAACAATGAACCCTTGAAGCTTGCGTTGGGGAATCTTTTGTAGTAGACCACAAGTACAATGGCAGGGATACACAAAAGGTTGAGCAAGTGGACTCCGATTGAAAGACCTACAAGGTATGCGATGAGTACGAGCCATCTGTCACTGTGGGGTGCATCGGCGTTGTCCTCCCACTTGAGGATGAGCCAGAATACCACCGCTGTGAAGAGTGATGAGTAGCCGTATACCTCGCCTTCGACAGCGCTGAACCAGTATGTGTCGCTCCAAGTGTACGCCAATGCGCCTACAAGGCCCGATGCCAGAATGGTTATCATCTGGCTCTTTGTAATCTCTTTGCCGTCTCCCACAATCAGTTTGCGTGTCAGGTGTGTGATGCTCCAGAACAGGAACAGGATACCTGCAGCACTGAGCAGCGCTGACATGATGTTTACCATGTATGCAACCTTCTCAGGGCCTGCAAACATTGAGAAGAAATTGGCAGTGAGCATGAAAAAGGGTGCGCCTGGCGGGTGACCGATCTCGAGCTTGTTACCTGAAAGGATGAACTCCGGGCAATCCCAGAAGCTTGCTGTGGGTTCTACTGTCAGACAGTAGGTCAATGCCGCGATGATGAAAGTGAACCATCCCAAGGCATTGTTCCAGATTTTGAATTGTTTCATTATTTTGTTTTATTTTTTCGTTATCCCCTGAAAAACAGGACATACCTGTCCCAAAATTGTGCAAATTTACCTAATAAATAGCAGAGGGCAAAATATTGGCCGACAATTTGGCCGGCCGTTAAGTTTATTTATAAAAACGACCCGCAGTGAATTACAGCGGGTCGATGTCGTAGTACATGACAATGGAACGGTAGCGTGGCTGTTCGCAGTAGGCCTGCTGTATGTTCCTCAGTACTTCGTTTATCTTGTATTGCGAGAGGGAGTTTTCCACTTTCAGCACGATTTTCCTGATATACAGCTCTTTAATCTTCGCAACCGGCGGCAGGTCGGGGCCAAGTATGCGGTTGTCGAAAATTTCTCTCATCCTGCGGCCCATAAGTTCCGAGAACTCCTCGAGCACATGCACGTCACGGTGCTTCATGTAGATGTAAATGAGCCGATAAAAAGGTGGATAATGGAACAGCATTCGTTCCTGAAGCTGCTGGTCGTAGAATGCAGCATAGTCGTTGCCTACAATCTGCGGTATCACAGGAGCATCGGTCATCTTTGTCTGAAGGAACACCTTGCCCTGTCCGTTCTTTCGGCCGGCACGTCCTGCAACCTGTGACATCAGCTGGAATGCTCTCTCGGTGGCTCTGAAATCGGGGTAGTTGAGCAATGTGTCGGCATTTACAATGCCCACAACATCCACGTTGTCAAAGTCCAGTCCTTTTGATACCATCTGTGTTCCGATGAGGATATCGGTCTTGCCTTCCTGGAAATCGCTGATTATCTTTTCGTAAGCCGTGCGTGTGCGTGTGGTGTCAAGGTCCATACGTTTTATTCGTGCCTCGGGGAAAAGGTTCTGCAGGTCATCCTCAATCTTCTCTGTTCCATAGCCCAAGGTTGCAAAGCTGCGTCCTTCACAGTTGGGGCAGTGTACAGGTGCAGGGATTGTGTAGCCGCAATAGTGGCACACGAGCTTGTGTGAGTTCTTGTGCAGTGCAAGGCTCACATCGCAATGCTTGCAACGTGGAACCCATCCGCATGTACGGCACTCTATCTGTGGCGAGTAGCCTCGACGGTTCTGGAACAGTATTATCTGTTTCTTCTCTTTCAGCGCATTGCTCATTGCCTCTACAAGAGGGTCGGCAAAAGGACCTACGGTCAACTTCTTGCGGGTAAACTCCTGCATGTCCAACACCTCAATGTGCGGCAGTTGGACAGCGCGGTGGCGCGTCGTGAGGCTTACGAGGGCGTATTTGCCGGTTGTGGCGTTGTAGTAGCTCTCAATGGATGGCGTTGCAGTACCCAACAGGGTCTTTGCACCAAAAAAGGATGCAAGTACAATGGCTGCATTGCGTGCATTGTAGCGTGGCGCGGGTTCCTGTTGCTTGTAGCTGTTCTCGTGTTCCTCATCTACAATTACCAAACCCAAATTGCGGAATGGAAGGAATACCGATGAACGCACGCCAAGAATGATGTCATATGGCTCATCGCCAAGCTGTTTCTTCCAGATCTCGACTCTCTCGGCATCTGTGAACTTTGAGTGATAGAGTCCTATGCGGTTGCCGAACACACGGCGCAATCTCTCGACAATCTGTTTGGTAAGTGCAATTTCGGGCAGCATATACAGCACCTGCTTGCCATGTTTCAGGGCTTCAGTGATAAGGTGTATGAATACTTCGGTCTTTCCGGCCGATGTAACGCCATGCAGCAAAGTCACGTTCTTGTACTCAAAGGAATCCTTGATTTCATTGAATGCCTTCTGCTGTGCAGGGTTCAATGTGTTTACGGGATGGCATGGTTCCTCGTTGCGTGCAAGGCGTCCAATCTCTACCTCATAGGTCTCGAATACGCCTTTGTCCTGCAACTGCTTGTATATGGGTGGCTGCACTTGCGCCAGTTCAATGAGCCTGTGCTTTGCGAGTTCTTTGGGGTTGCCGCCGAAAGGCTCTGCCTCTTGCAGATATGTAGCGAGCAGTCTCTTCTGACGTGGGGCACGGCCAAGTGACTGCATCAGCAGGTTTATCCATTTCTCATTGCGGTATTCGGCCGTCAAGCGTACGCGCTGTTCGGTACGGGGCTTGAATTCGCCCTTCAGTCCTTGCGGAATGGCGGCCTTGTATATGTCGCCCAATGAGCACAGATAGTATTTTGAAATCCACTCCCAAAGCTTGACCTGGCTCTCGAGCACAATAGGTGTCTCGTCGAGCAACTCTTTCAGCGGACGCACGGTATACTCCTTGGGCTCGTTGCCATGCACTGCGGCAACCAATGCCGTGTAGCTCTTTTTATTGCCTAACGGTACGGTCACACGGCATCCGGGGAAAATCTTTCCCATCATCTCCTCCGGAACACTGTAAGTGAATGTTCCCGGCAGAGGCAGTGGCAATATGACATCAACGAATTTGCCCATAACAGACGCGAAGTTATTAAAAACCCTTCAAACGGCAAAATATAGCTATTGTTGCATCTTGTTTTTTATTATGCTATCTTTGCGCCAATGAAAAAAGGAAAAATGATGTATAAGATAAGATTTGTTCTCTCCCTGTTGCTGGCGCTTCCGTTATTGTGGGCGTGTGGCGATGCCAAAGAAACTTCAGCCGTTGTAAATGCATATGAAGATGCTACCGGGAAGGTACTGAAGGCCGTGAACTCCGAGGAACTGCTTGAAATTTCCTATGCATTGCATCTCCAGCTCATGGATATGAAGGTAACGGAAAAGACAGAGAGCGCACGACAAAAATTTGAAGCGGCTGTCAAGAACAAGGAGATAGAGTTCTATACCCAAAAACAGAAGAAGAAATAGCGTCCGCTATTTCTTCTTCTGTTTTATCAGTTCTCTGTAAAGTTCCTTATGTCATTTCCCGTAGGGCTTTGGAATGTCTTGAGCCCGAATTCAGGCAGTGTTGCCAATATATACTCAAAGACTTCGGACTGTAGATGCTCATAGTCCACCCATGCTGTGCCATCGAAGAAGAAATAGAGTTCCAATGGCAATCCCTGTGCTGTTGGCTGCAATTGTCGCACCATTGTTATCATTTCCTTGTTTACTTTAGGGTGGTTCTTGAGCCACATCTCGAGCCACTCCCTGAAGACTGTGAGGTTCACGGGCCTTTCATTGTCGCCGGCAAACAATCCTTTCTCTTTCAGCTCCTTTGCCTGCTTTGCATTGCAGAAGGCAACGGAGTTCATGTCTATGAAGATGGAGCGCTTTATGCGACGTCCTCCGCTGTCGAACATGCCCCGCCAGTTCTGGAATGATTCGCTCACAAGGGCATATGGTGGAACTGTTGTGATGGTCTTGTCCCAGTTCTGTACCTTGACGGTTGTGAGCGAGACATCCTGTACCATTCCGTCGGCACCATATTTTTCCATTGTTATCCAGTCTCCGGGGCGCAGCATGTCGTTTGCCGACAGCTGGACACCGGCCACGAGTCCCATTATACTGTCCTTGAAAACCAACATCAGCACAGCTGCCGATGCGCCCAATCCTGCCAACAGTTTCGTGGGGTCCTTGTCAATAATTATGCTTGCAACCAGTATGACTCCAATGCAAATGATGACAATCTTCATCATCTGGAAGACTCCCTGCAGAGTGTGGTTCCTTGTCTTCTTGGCCTGGCTGGATATCTGGTAGAGTGATGTCAGTACGCCACAGCACAGCTTTACGAATATCACAATGATGTAGATGTTGCATATCTTTGATGTTACACCATACAGCATTGAGCCTTCATATACAAGCATTGGAAGCACGGCTGTCAATGCAATGCCGACAACAATGTTGCATACACTCTTCAGCGTCGTAGCGTTGAATATGATCTCATCCCATTTTGCCCGTGTGTTCCGTGTAATCCTGTTGGTAACAGGTATTACAACCTTTTGACATATGAAACTGCTGATGTAGAAAAGCAGCACGATGCACAGGATGACACCAATCCAGTGAATGGCATTGACACTGTCGCTGTCTATTCCAATCCTGTCAAGCAGTGGAGCGTTTGTGTATCTCATATAATGTTCGTGTAAAAGTCGTTGGTGGAAAACGGTCTGATGGGTATTGGGCCGTTATCCGTCAGAAAATATATGCCAGAGATATCTGCCATGTGTTTGTCTTCAGCTCGGCCAGTTCCTTGGAAAAGTCGAGTATGGAGCCGGTTATGTCGGCGGTCTTTCCTAATGCGAGGTTATAGTTGCCGTGCAGCTGCAGCTGGTCGAAAATTGTGAAGCCAAGTCCAAGGTTGAGGCTTATATTGCTCTCTTTCAGCTTGTACTCGCTGCTGACAATGTCTGCAATGTTGTCAAGAGTGATACTCTTCTCTCCTATATTCCAACTGAACTGTGGACCTGCTGCTACAAACGGTACAAGGAATTTGCTGATTGCGGGCAATGCCAGCTCGTAGCGCAGATATACGGGAAGGTCAACATATTGGCTTGTTACATTCTGCTCTTCAATTTCAATGTTTGTCTGTGAATAGAGCAGGTTGGCCTCGAGACCCAAACCTATTACCGGGAATATATACTTTGCTGTCGGGCCTACAAACCAACCGCTGTTGCCCTTGATGCTGGCCTTCAGGTCATCGACATTCAGTGTGGGCTTCTCTGTGAGGTTGACGCCGGCCTTGATACCGAAATTTAGCTGTGCCTTTGCAGGCGCTGTTGCCGCAAGGCCAACTATTGCGAGAATTACAAAAAACTTCTTCATCTCAATAGACTTTCATTTGTTGATTAAGACAGCACCCCCAAGGAATGCTGTCTTAACATTATAATTGTTGTATAAACAAATAACAGAAATGTATTGGAAAAGTTTAGCGGCGTTCGCGGCGCACTGATGCACGTACGGCATTGTTGCTGCTGTTGCTGCTTGGCTTTTCTTTCTTTACTGCAGGTGTTTTCTTTACGCTGCTTTGTGCTGTACGGCTTGTCGTCTTCTCCTTCTTTACAACCTTCTCGCTCTTGGCGTCTACTGTATCGTTGGCCGCTGCCAAGGCTGCATTGATTGAGTCCTGACGAATCTCGGCTACAGTCTTTGTGTTCCACAGGTTGGTGCGGAAATCCTTCAGCTCCTGCTCAATCTTCTCCTGCTCCAGCTTCACGGCTGCCGAGTCCTTGCAGTACTGTGCAATTGCCTGGTTGCGCATGTTTACGGTCTTGTATATCTCGCCATCATAATGTCCTTTCTTGAAATAGTCATCAAGTGTCATTGACATCACGTTGTTGAGGCTGCTTGTCATCACAAGCTGCTGTGTGAGCAGTGGAGATATCTCGTCATAGTTAAGCCAGAACATAGGGTATTTTGTCACTTCGGAACCGAACTCTCCCGAACGGTGCAGGACAGGGCATATTGCAGTCACGCGCTTGCCGTATGTGCCCGTGCGCTGGTCGTAGTAGTGGCTCTCCTTTATATAATAGCTCAATACCTCGGCGCTTGGAATATCGCTCTTGCCAACTGACAGTTCGCCATCCTTCTCCTCATAGTAGATGCGGTAGTTGTCGAGCAGGTCAATGGGCGACATCTTGTTCTCCTCTGTGAATTGCTCAACGCCATCAAGGTTGTACTTGTAGGCAGTGATGCTTCCCTTAAGGATGTTGTTGAACAGGAATGTGAACAGGTTGCAGTTGTTGCCGGTCTGTTCTACAGGGTAGTAGAGTGATGCGTTCTTCTCGTTCTCAAGGTTCAGTGAACGGTATATCTCGCGCTTCCATGCGACCTCCTGTGGTGTCTGTGTCACAGGATACTGGCTCTTGGCTCTTTCTGTCAGTTCTACAACCGCTGTGGTTTCGGCTTTCTTGCCTTTCTGGTTGTTGCCTTGGCGTGCAGGTGGCTGCGAGTTTGCTGTCTGTGCAAACAATGCAACGGCTGCAATGATTAATATTCTGCTTATGTACTGCATATTGTAATGTTGTTTGTTTCGGTTTAGTCAATGATAACCTCAAGCGATGTCGGGAGCAGACGCTCTACGTTGTCGGGGCCGACAGCCTTCACGTGTGAAATATAGAAACGCTTGCCACGTCCCAGGTTGCGGAACATATCCTTCTGCTGCTGTGAGAACTGTGCACCCTGCGACATCAAAGGAATGGCATTACCCATATTGTCATAGAATACGGTCTCGAAGGAAAGTACCTTGAACCCGATGTTCAACAGGCCGTCGTCAATTGCCGCAATAATGCCATTGGTGCCCATGAGAGCCTGCTTGCTGAACTTGGTTCCACCGCGGTAGCGCTGTGTGTTGCCGTCCTTGTCCTTGTACTCGATGAATGGTGTAGGGTCGGGCAATTGGCGTACGCGGAACGCATATTCGCCCATGCTCTGGTCTCTGCCCTCGTCATTGCGTGCAGTGACACCAATCATAAGCTCTTCGCCAATCTTTGTAGGTACAACAATATAACCGTTCTTGCCGTCGCTCTTTATGCTTCCCTGTCCCTTTGTGATTCTTGCAGTGATCTTGTTTGCGGGAACTCCCGGAACAGAGATGCTTACAGGGTTCGAGTATCCTGCATATAGCACGTTCATCAGTGATGCGCTCACGGTAGCAGTTGGGTCAACAACAGTATAGTTCTGTGTGAAATCATATCGTGTCTGCATTCCGGCACCATCATTTACAAGCATGTATCCGTTGAGTGTGTAGTCGCCGGTCCTGTCGCAACGCACTGCATACTCGCCGTTCTCGGCATCGAGCAATGTGTCGTCGATGTATATCTGCGGACGCTGTGTGGAGTCAACGGCTGCAAGGATAATCTGCGCCGAGAAGTCGCCGCCACGTACAATATTCTTTGATGTAGGAATTACCAATGCCTTGATCTCGTTCACGCGGACATCACCCATGTCCACCTTCTTCGAGAGCACGTGTATTACCTCGCCCTCAATATATCTCACGTCGTTCTGTATCTTTGTGAGCAGTGTAATTGCCGCAATGGCAGGCATGTTCTCAAAGTGATACTCCTGCCAGTTCTTGTTCAGGAGGTTGATTTCCAGTGGTATGTCTGTGCTCATGCAGTTGACAATCATCTCCTTCTGCGCAGGGTTGTCAACGAGTCCAGCCATGAATTCGCGGTACTCCATAATGGCGTTGTGGAGTTTCTCGCCGTTTCGGCAAGTGAGCATTACGAAAGTTGCCGCTTCAAGGTCCTCGCGGTTCTTGAGGTTGTGGTAGTCGGCCTCTTTGCCGTCGGCCTCCTTGGCAATGCTTACCTTGAGTTCATTGGCAAAGTTATAGAGGCTGTCCGATTTCTCCTTCACGCTGTTGGCGCGCTCAAACCATTCGCGTACCTTTTCGGGGTTCTTGGCCATCATCTCACCAAGTGAACTGTAAAGCGTATTGTTCTGTACGCCTGCATTCTCGGTACTTCTTGTGAGGCTCTCGTCGACCAATGTAAAGCCGTTGAGAACGTCCGAAGACACGTTCATTGCAAGCATAGCCATCAGAAGAACGTACATCAGGTTGATCATCTTCTGACGTGGTGAAACCTTTTGTTTTTTTACCTTCATTGTGTGGGATTTAAGCTACTTAAACTTGTGGACGGTCCATCTTTGATGTCATCGCCTCAATCATGCGTGCATAGAGGTTGTTGAGCTCCTCAATCTGCTGCGCCATCTTCTTTGTCTGGTCGTTGACTTGGTCAATGGCGTTGAGTTGTCCGCCTGCGCTGCGCAGATGTACCTCGTAAAGCGCGTTCACGCCTGTGAGGTTGCGGCTCAATGTATCCATCTCCTCCATATTGCGTCCCAAAGCCTCGGTCTGCTGCGAAATGTGCTCTATAGCCTCGGTCAGTGCGCGTACCTTCTCTACATACTCCTCGGTAGCCTTGTCCATTTCGGTAATGTTCGCTGGTGCTACCGGTGCCGCTGTGCTTGCATATCCGCCTGCAGCTGGTGCACCGCCGCCAATGATGACAGGCTCTGTTGATGGTGCAACGGCTGTACCATCGGTCGCAGATGTCGCTGCTGCAGCCTGTGGGGCAGAGCCGCCAGTCATGATTGGACCGTTTATGATGATTGGCTGTCCGGCAGCACCGCTTGTGGCAGCAACCTTCTTGTCATCCTCCTCGGCAACCTCGAATGGGCGCTCGAACGCCGAGAACAGGAACACGACAACCTCGGTTCCCATACCAAGGAACAACATGATGTTGGCACCCGGCAAGTGGGTGAGCTTGAACAATGTACCGAGAATGACAATTGCTGCACCCCAGCTGTAGAAGTAGTTCATCACAGTCTTACCTCTTGCTGAATCCATGAATGCCTGTATGCCTCCTATAATGCCTTTTGACTTTTTCATATCCTGATGTTTTGATACTTTATTTCTGTTATCTTCTGTTGTCGTTTCCTGCATAGCTTCTCACGCAGCGGAAACCAATGTATGAGCGTGATTCGTTCTGGTACTCATAAGAGCGTGTTGCACCCTGAATATATTTCACGGGATCTTTCCATGAGCCACCGCGTATTGATTTCTTCTTCAGACTGTATGGGTCCTCCTTTGCTGCGCGGTACTGAAGGTCGGGGTTGATGTCGCTCATCTGCAACACGCCGGCTTCGGTGTATACGGTAGATGTCCACTCGGCAACATTACCTGCCATGTCGTACAGGCCGTTTGAGTTGGCCGAGAATATTCCGCAAGCCGATGTGATGAGGCTGCCATCCTTGGTGTAGTTGCCCTCGCCGGGCTTGTAGTTGGCGTAGTAGCATCCGGCATCGCTCTTTGTGTCGCCCTGCTCCCATGGGAAACGGGTTCCCTCCTTGCCGCGTGCGGCAAACTCCCACTCTGCCTCTGATGGCAGACGGTAGCGCTGTATCCACTTCGCCTGTGCTCCCATGCCGCGCAACAGATACTCGGTGCGCCATGCGCAGAATGCGTTTGCCTGCTCCCAACTGACACCTACAACAGGGTGGTTGTCATATTTGGGGTGGCTGAAGTAGAGCTGAAGGTATGCCTCGTTGTTTGCATTGGGGAAATCGTTTACCCAACATGTAGTGTCGGGGTAGATGTTCACAATGTATGTGTTAAGGAAGTCATATGCGCTGGATAATGGACGGTTGATTGTCTCGCGTACGATGTAGCCCTCGTCATCAATGTAGGCTGTGTCCTTTGAGATGGTAATTACCGCGTCATAGTCTACGGGAATGTCGGTGTTGCGGTTGCGCTCCTCGGGGTTCAAACGGTTTCTGCGGAGTGCAGCCTGTGTGTAGTCATATATCTCATAGCGGTAGTTCATCTGTGACGCGTCGAGCATCTTCTCGCCGGTTATTGGGTTGGTGATGTATACGCTTTCAATGGCACGTTGCTCATCCTCTGTAGGCTTTTTCCAGGGGATAGGCTTCTTCCAGTTAAGGTATGGAGTGATGGGCTCGCCATACTCATCCTCGGTAATCTTGTATGTCTCGTCGCCACCATAGGCTGGGTCGGCAAGACGCTCGCGGATGATTGAGTCGCGCACCCAATATACGAATTGGCGGTATTTTGCATTCGACACCTCGGTCTCATCCATCCAGAAAGCGTCGACCGATATGTCCTTTGATGGAGCACCTGTACCCCACAATGTGTCGTTTGCTTCATCGCCCATCTTTATTGAACCTCTCTGCACGAGCACCATGCCATATGGTGCAGGCTCATTGATGGCCGTTCCGTGAACGCCGGTCACCTCTCCTCCCTGTGATGTGCTGCTCATACCGCTCTTGGGGCTGAAGCATGATATCATAGTGAGTGAAAGAAGTGCTGCTGTTGAAAGAAAAACAATTTTCTTCATCATTGTAAAATTCTTATACTGTTATGTTTATTTTTTCCTTTTTTAAATAACTCGAGGTCTATCTTGTAGCCTATGAATATGTCGTGGTTTCCATTTTCTGCACCAATGCTCGATGTGAACAGCTCATATCCGTAACTTGCTGTTATGTTCTTCATCTCAACACCAAGAATGAATGTCACCGATGTCATTGGGCTGTATGTAACACCGCCAAAAAAGTCCCTGCCGTTGTAGCTGTATGTGCCAAGTGCCGTTATGCTTGCGCGCCAAGTGACAAGGTCTGTCATTACCTGCATTGATGGCTGTACTGATATTAACGTGTTTTTTATAGGAATATTGCCTCCTGCCATAAAATTAAAATATGGGCTCACTTTTATCTCGTTCTTTTCTCCAATGAGCACCAATGGGGCGTTCAGGTGCAATCCCGCAACTCCGGCATAGAAATATTTGTGCTGGTAAAGGATTCCCGCGCCAAAATCGAATTTGTTTCCATCGGCATTGCCCGATGGGAATGCCGGGTCACTGTTGCTCTCGCCGAATATCAGATCCTTGTTCTCAAAGCTGCAGTTCACAAGTCCGGCCTGCAGTCCCAGAGCAAGACGTCCATTGAACAACTTGAACGCATATGCGTAGTTGAAATACAAGTGCTGGTTCGAGAACTTACCGATCTCATCATTCACAATTCCAAGTCCCAGGCTGTGGTCGCTCTTGATGAAAGGGATGGGCGCATCAATGTTTATGAGCATTGTCTTGGGGTTGCCCTCAAAACTTGTCATCTGGTTGCTGTATGCCGCGTATGTGGTAAGTTTCCTCTCGGCACCCGCTCCCGCAGGGTTGAAGTAGTTGAGCATCTCCCAGTAGTGAGTGAAGTGCGCATCAAACTGTGCCTGCATCTCTCCTATGATGCAAACAGTCAATAGTATTGTCAGTGTCCACTTTCTCATTTTGCTCAAAAACCTCTTTTCACTAACGCGAAAAAGGCCGATATATTATCTTTATCTGCCGTCTTGACTATGTCAAGGTCGAAAACATTATACAAAAATGCAGCAAATTTTGAAAATATACAATACCGCGTGTTGCCATTAGGTACAAACATTACAAAAAACGTGGCAAAACCTGTTGTTTGCCACGTTTTTTTGAGTGTCATATGCGTATTCCTGCCGAGAATTCAAGATATTCGGCCTTTATGCTGTGCGACTTGATTGCGAAGCCAAGGAAAGTATCTCCGAATTTTGGGAAATAGTATCTGAGGCCGGCTTTCTCATAGTGCCAACCGCGTTCGCGGTCTCCTGCCTCTTTCGCCTCAATGCCATTTACACCCTTGTGTCTGTAAGGATATGCTCCAACGGCAACGTGAACGGCAAGATTGTGCCAGTAGACCTCGTGTACAAGTGCGAGTCCAACTGATATGGGGGCATATCCCGGGCTCTTCTCCACAGCCTCATCGCCATAGACAATCCTGTCGCTTGCTTCAAGTTCCTTCATGTTCGATGAGTAGAAGACATCAAGGCTCACGCCGCTTGCATATCTAAGTGCGTAACGGTACATCGCATCTACGCTTACCGACAATTTGGGGTGCGCCTTCAACTTTACCTCGCTCTTCTTCACGGGGTCATCCTCTTTTTCCACTTTTGCATTCCACTCGGCCATACAGGTGTGTACGCCACCGCCAAGTACAATAGCATACTGCATTCCACGTTTGTAGTCGCCTTTCAGACGTGGCTTGCCCGTATACTCCTTGTAGTCATAATCGTCGAGTCTGTAACGTGCGAACACGCCAGCTCCAAGTGCGTTCAAAGCCTCGTTGGGCAGTGCCAAACGGCCGTTTGAGTAGTGACGGAACATGGCATCTGCTCCAATCTCCCATCTGTCGCCGACATGGAATTTTACAAACGCTCCGGCTGCAAAGTAGGCCATTACGGGCGAACTCAACCAGTTGTTGCCCGGGTTGTTCACGGGATCATACCTGTCGGGGTTGTATGTCGCACCAAAATCGAATATATAGCCAAGTGAGACATATTTCCTGCGCATCAGGGAGCGCTCAAAAGAACCATACAATGAATAGAGGTTAGAGAAATGTGTCTGGTCATAGAACTTGAAGTCCCCCATCCTCGCGAGTGAGAATCCGAAGTTCAGCATCGGGTATCCGAACTGCTGTACATACGCCGAACTGTCATTGGGGTTTGTCTGGAATCCCACTCCGGCCTCATATGTCATGTAACCATATGTCTTCAGGTTCGGTCTGGTTCTTTCCATGTCAGTGCCAAACCATCCCTGTGCTGTAACCACCATGTCCTTGGCTCTTAGTTTCTGAGCCTGCGCCTGTAATTGGAACAGGAACAAGAAGGAGAATGCTATAACTGCCTTTGTAATAAGTTTCATATCAAAACCGCTATTTTGTCTGCAAAATTACAAAAAATGTTGGTAAAACGGTAAAAGCTTGTGCCAAAACGTTTTTTACAGCTTTGATATGGTACATAAAAGCTCGCTTAATGAAAATCTCATGAATAGCGACATGTTGAGAAAAACAATAATATTGTTGACTTTAATAAACAAAAAAGGGACGAGTATCTAAACTCGTCCCCTTATTGAAAATCAGTGATTTACCGATTTGTTTTTAATTAATACTCCTCCTCGTCAAAAAAGTCTTGGGCCCTTTTTACTCCCTGATAGACAACTGCATATAACTGACTATCCCGTGGGGTAGTCTCCGAGCAGTCTCTGGTATATTGGGTAGTGCCAAAATGCATTTTTAACTTGCCTGCAAATCTCTCAAAATCTATTACTCCTCTTCTTCTGGGAGGATAATTTTCTGCAAAGATAACAAAATAATAATTTTTATTTTTGTTAGACACCGAAATATTGCTCAAAAAATACCTTCCACTTTTCTATACCATCATATAACCAGTATATCCTGTCAACGCACAAATAAGTTTAGTCCGTTTTGGGTATATAGCCAATGGAATGAACTAAAAATAAAAAATATCTCCCAATAATTTAGCGAATTAAAAGTAATTTATATCTTTGCGCTAACAGGATTGTTAAACAATATTGTAAACTACTAAATTGATATCA
>JAFZFO010000024.1 GCA_017555845.1 Bacteroidaceae bacterium
ACCATAATTGGTATGAACATAATTGATGGAATAACCATCTTCAAGCATATGCATATATTTTAGCAATGCTGAATAATCGTGTTTTTTACGCATAAATAAACCCCAAAAGTTTTTTGTCTAACTTTTGGGGTTCACTTCAAATTCCTGCCCTTTATCATTAAAGTCTATATTATGGAATTATTCCTCATCCTTGACTGCCAACTCCTCAACAAGCTTGTTCTGAACATCGCCTGGAACAAGTTCGTATGAAGAAGGCGACATGATGAACGATGCACGACCACCGGTGAGCGAACTGAGGGTTGTTGAGTATGAAGCCATCTCCTTCAAAGGAACCTTGGCAACGAGTTTCTCATAACCGTTCTCACTCTCCATACCCATAATCATACCGCGACGACCCTGGATATCGCTCATTACATCACCCATCTTGTCCGATGGAACGAATACCTCTACATCATATACAGGCTCCAGAACCTTTGGACCTGCCTCACGGAACGCTGCGCTGAAGGCGTTGCGGCCTGCAAGCATGAACGAGAGTTCGTTAGAGTCAACCGGGTGCATCTTACCGTCATAAACGATAACGCGTACGTCACGTGCATAAGAACCTGTAAGCGGACCGCGCTCCATACGCTCCATGACACCCTTGAGGATAGCAGGCATAAAGCGTGCATCAATGCTACCACCTACGATACTATTCACAAATACCAGCTTGCCACCCCAATCGAGTGTAACCTCCTCGGTAGCCTTGGCGTTGATTTTGAACTCCTGACCGCCAAAACGGTAAACATCCTGCAATGGCTTGCCATCCTCGTATGGCTCAACAATCATATGAACCTCACCGAACTGACCGGCACCACCCGACTGTTTCTTGTGACGATAGTCGGCACGCGCAGCCTTTGTAATGGTTTCGCGATAAGGAATCTTTGGCTCCTCATACTTCACCATCACCTTCTCGACGTGCTCAAGACGCCATTTCAAAGTACGCAAGTGGAACTCACCCTGACCATGTACGATTGTCTGGCGAAGCTCCTTAGACTGCTCAACACGCCATGTAGGATCCTCCTCGTGCATGCGGTTTACAATCTGCATCATCTTCTCAATCTCAGACTCGTTAACAGGCTTGATGGCACGTGAATATTTAGAAGCCGGATACTTAACAAGAGCGAACTTGTGTGTGCAATCCTTAGCATTGAGTGTATTACCGATCTTGATATCCTTCAGTTTCACTGTACAGCCCAAGTCACCGGCCTTCAACTCCTCGACAGCCACACGGTTTGCACCTGCGCTGCAGAACAGCTGGGCGATGCGTTCCTTTGAACCACGGTCGGCATTTACCAAGTCGTCGCCGGCTTTCAATGTACCGCTCATCACCTTGAAGTAGTTGACCTCACCGATGTGTGGCTCAACAGATGTCTTGTAGAAGAAGATTGATGTTGGAGCCTCGCTGTTGTAAGGAACAGTCTCACCATCGGCGTCAACCGGCTGTGGCATATCATCAATCTCAGGAGCCACATTTGCAAGGAACTCGAGCAGACGGCCCACAGCAACATCGGTTGCAGCAGAGCAGCAGAGCACCGGATAAACGCTGTCGGTCTCAAGACCAAGACGTGCACCCTTGCGGATCTCGTCAGTTGTCAACTCCTCTGTCTCAAAGAACTTGTCCATCAAGCCCTCTTCGTTCTCGGCAGCCTTCTCAACAAGCTCCATGTGGAGAGCCTTTGCCTTCTCATACTCGCTGTCGGGAATATCCTCAACAAGTGGTGGCTGACCCTCGCCGGTGTAGGTAAGCTTCTTCATCAACAGAACGTCAATGATTGTGCTGAAACCAGGACCTGCATTCAATGGATACTGCACAGGAACAACCTTTGAGCCGTAGATTGACTGCAACTGCTCAATGATGGTATCATAGTCACACTTCTCGTTGTCGACCTGGTTAACCACGAACATCATTGGCTTCTTCATTTTCTTTACATAGCGGTAGCAGTTCTGTGTACCCACCTCAACACCATACTGGCCATTGATGACCATCATAGCCAGGTCGGCAACAGTCATGGCGCTCACCATACTGCCTGCAAAGTCGTCAGAACCCGGACAATCGATAAGGTTCAGTTTCTTGCCGGCCTGCTCAATCTGGAATACAGTTGAAAACACCGAATAGCCATACTCCTGCTCTACAGGAAAGTAGTCACTAACGGTGTTCTTTGCCTCAATTGTACCTCTACGTTTAATGATTCCACCCTCATAGAGCATAGCCTCTGTGAGAGTGGTTTTTCCAGAGCCGGAACATCCTACGATCGCAATGTTCTTGATTTCGTTAGTCTGATAAGTTTTCATATTATTTTTTGTTTTTGTTTATGGAATGAGAATGGGGTTAAAACAAATAATCTTCATCATTCTGAATAGTTTTTATTCACCTTGCGCCCTTAACTCCATCCCAAAAGGTTAGTTAGTTAGTTTTTTTAAATGTGCTGGCAATGTAGGAATTTTTCGAAACAAAAGCAAATAGAATGAGAATGTTTTTTAGAAAAGAGATAAAAAAAGTAACTTCGCAACATATTTTTAACACATTGTGACAAATGGCCGGCATTTATATACACATCCCGTTCTGCAAGCAGCGCTGCACGTACTGCGCATTCTACTCCACTACCTTATATAATATAAGGGAAAGATACGTGAAAGCACTATGCCAGGAACTTGTCATGCGCAAGGAGTATGCCGGGAGCGAAACAGTAGAGACCATATACCTTGGCGGCGGAACACCCTCAACCCTTTCCATGGAACAGCTTAAAATGATATGCGACACCATATATGCCACATACCACATATCACAGGCGCCCGAAGTGACAATCGAGTGCAACCCAGACGACCTTACACCCGAGTTCCTTGCCCAATTGAAGGAACTGCCATTCAACAGAATAAGCATGGGCGTACAGAGCTTCAACGACACACAACTGAAGCGCCTTGGACGTCGTCACAATGCCGACAAGGCATGCCAGGCCGTAAAGAATGCCCGCGATGCCGGCTATGACAACATAAGCATTGACCTCATCTTTGCCTTGCCCGGTTCAACCATTACCGAATGGGAGCACGACCTTGACTGCGCCATAGCACTGCAGCCCAACCACATCTCGGCCTACAACCTGACTTATGAAGAGGGCACGCCGATGCATCGTGCCCTTGAACGCGGCGATTTTGCCGAGCTGAGCGAAGAGGAGAACATCGAACAGTTCCAGATGCTCATTGCCAAACTGAAAGAAGCAGGCTACCGTCACTACGAAATATCAAACTTTGCAAAGCCAGGATGCGAGAGCCGCCACAACAGCAGCTATTGGAACGACACGCCATACATTGGCTGCGGCGCAGCCGCCCACTCCTACAACGGCACGTCGCGCCAGTGGAACATTGCCGACATTCAGGAATATATAAAAGGAATGGAGAGCGGAGAGCACAATTTTGAGATTGAACAGCTTACCGAGGAGGAACGCTACAACGACACCATACTCACCCGCCTGCGCACCGCCGACGGCCTGCCGCTTGAGTGGATGAAGGAGAAATTCTGCGACAGGCTGAACCGCCATATGCAACGCGCGGCTGAAAAGGAGATAGCGCTTGGCAACCTCAAAGAGGAGAACGGCAGCCTTTCACTAACCGAGAAAGGCATATTCATCAGCGATGCAGTGATAAGGGAATTGATTTATATATAACACAAGAATCGCAGCAAACCGCTGCGATTCTTGTTATCATATTCTATCGCCCAAATAACTCTTCAATGCCATTACATACTCCTCAAAAGCCGAAATTCCTTCAGGCGTTATTGAGCAAGTCGTATGAGGTTTCTTCCCTTTAAACCCCTTTACAACCGTTATATACCCGGCTTTCTGCAATTTATCCAGTTGTACGCTCAGGTTGCCTGCAGTTGCATTTGTCCGCTCCTTGATGTACACAAAATCGGCACTCTCTACAGTCATCAACAAAGAGACAACTGCAAGACGAAGTTCGGAATGCAACAACGGATTAAGTTCTTTAAACATTTTTCTTACGGTTAAGGATATGACCCGGAACAACAAGCAACATGAATATTATCACTGCAAAGATAATACATTCTATCAAATAAAGTCCACCATAAGCAACATCTTGGAGTGTAAGGAAACGCACGTAAACAAACTTTGCAACGGCAAATGTCACCGGCGAGATTATAGCAACCACGCCTATTCTCTTTACAATCTTGTCCTTGATGACTACGACTGTCACGTAAGTACCCACTCCCATCAATACGACAATCGTAGAAAAGACACTGATACCGAACCCGCAATAGAAAGGAATAAACACCGATGCAATACCAATACCGGTCCACACGGCGCCCACACAACGGTCTATGTAGTTCACTGCACCGCTATCCCGCCTGTTCAACCAAAGCATAAGCGGCCATCCAATCAAAGGTATAGCACCCCACAACAATAGATATGGCATAAAATCATCAACGTTGGCAACAATCAATGCTTGGATAATAGCAACAACAACAGTTGTATAGCCCCAAACAAGAAAAGGTGTTCCTAAATCCCTACTCATTCGTGCACGGGAATCATTTATCATCGAAGTGATGAGTTGAAGACTCTCGGCCTCATTCATTTTTCTTTCTTCCATAACAATAATTTTATCAGTAAAACACAAAACGGATATCCACAACAAATATAAAGTAGTTTATTTTATAAACCTAATGTTTTTTTAATTATTTTGCAGGAGATTAGAAAATAGGATACAAAAAAATCGGAGTGCCCCGATTGGGACACTCCGACAATATAAATTGTAATCTCAATTACATCAAGCTGTTTGCAAGTGCAAGAATCTCTTCACCGATTGCATCGGCAGCCTCCTGAGTAGGGCCCTCTGAATAGATGCGGATGATTGGCTCGGTGTTGCTCTTGCGCAAGTGAACCCATGTCTCGGGGAAGTCGAGCTTCACACCATCAACGGTATTGATCTCTGCCTTGCCTGCGTATGTAGCCTTAATCTTCTCAAGGATAGCATCAACATCGCAACCTGGCTTCAGGTCGATGCGGTTCTTACCCATGAAGTATGCAGGATATGTTGCACGGAGTTCGCTTACAGTCTTCTTCTCGTGAGCAAGGTGGCTCAAGAACAAGCAGATACCCACCAAAGCGTCGCGGCCGGCGTGGCAAGCAGGATAGATGACACCGCCGTTACCCTCACCACCGATGATGGCGTTTGTCTCACGCATCTTTGTAACAACATTAACCTCACCTACTGCTGAAGCTGTGTATGTGCAGCCATGAGCGTTAGTAACATCGCGGAGCGCGCGTGTTGAACTGAGATTTGAAACAGTATTACCTGGAGTGTGCTTCAATACATAGTCGGCAACAGTAACGAGTGTGTACTCCTCGCCATACATCTCACCGTTCTCGCAGATGATAGCCAAACGGTCAACGTCCGGGTCAACAACAAATGCAACATCGTTGCCACCCTTTGCCATCAAGCCCATGATATCGCCCAAGTTCTTTGCAAGAGGCTCTGGATTGTGCTGGAAGTCACCTGTTGGCTCGCAGTAGAGCTTGTCAACCTTTGTGATACCCAACTTCTCGAAAAGCTTTGGAAGGATAACACCACCAACTGAGTTCACGCAGTCAATAGCAACCTTGAAACCGGCAGCCTTGATAGCCTCAACATCAACAAGAGGCAAAGCGAGAACAGCCTCGATATGCTTGTCATCATAAGACTCATCAAGACGGTACTTGCCAAGTGTCTCAACATCAGCATAGTCGAACTCCTCGGCAGCAGCAATGCGGAGAACCTCCTGACCCTCGGCAGCATTCAGGAACTCGCCCTTCTCATTGAGAAGCTTGAGAGCGTTCCACTGGCGTGGGTTGTGGCTTGCTGTAAGAATGATACCACCGCAAGCATCCTCCATGGTAACAGCGACCTCGGTAGTTGGAGTTGAAGCCAGACCTATGTCAACTACATCGAATCCCATACCCATGAGAGTACCGCAAACGATTTTGTTTACCATATCGCCCGAAAGACGAGCATCACGGCCTACAACAATCTTGTTGCTTGTCTTTGTAGTTGTCTTACGTATCAGCGCTGCATACGCCGATGTCAATTTCACAACATCAAGAGGAGTCAAACCTTCGTCGGCACGGCCACCGATGGTACCTCTAATTCCTGAAATAGATTTAATAAGTGTCATTTATTGTTGGTTTAAAAGTTATTCTGGTATAATTACCGACACACTTGGTTGGAATGATATCTGGTAGTGACAAGGATATACATACGTTGCCGCATTGGATGTACCCTTTGTGTGCGGAACAATTATATTTACCTTGGCAAGATTACTCTGCTTGCGTGTAAAGGTAAGAAAACGCAGCGGAACCAGCCAACCGGTTGGAACAGAACTGCCGTATATGGAGTTCATTACTCCCGAGGTAAATGTAGCTGTATATGAACCGCTGTTATTTGTCACTCGCATCTCATCGGCATCGGCGGCATAGAGATTACCGCTCAAAGTATCGCCATCCTGGATATTATACTCATAATAACGGATAAGCAGGTCGACATTGTCGCCATCGTTTATACCGTACGCTGCAGGATCCTTCTTCTTGGGATTGTTCACAATCTGCATATAGACATCATCCACCAGCACATATTCGTTTTTAGTCATGTCTGTAGTGGAATCATTTGCAACAAAGTCCTCCCACAAGATAACATTTATATTTTTCTCGCTGATATATGCAGCAACAGCATCACGTTCCTTCTCCTTCATCTCGGAATATGTAACGGTATCATCACACGATGTAAAGCACACCGCCATAATCAAAAGGAGAAGCAAACTGTTCAATTTATTCTTCAACATACTGATTTTCAATATTCACCGACACAGTCGGACTTTCAAAAATACAACTTTTTGCGAAGATACAAAAACTATAGCAAAAAAAGCTGTTGTCACATGTCAAATAATCATAAAACAGCATTTTTCTGCCACAAAATTTTTCATTACTTGCCCATTTCCTTTTTTCTAATCCTTTTTGATTCCCAGTAAAGGCGTTTTGCTTCCTTAACCTTTTCGAATTGCTGCACAGCCGTCCTGTCGCCAGCCGCAACTTTCTGTTCCAATTCGGCAAATTCAGCCGAATATTCATGCAACAAACGGGAATATTCAGCATTGAGTTCACGCTCAACCTGGCGGAGCGCCACTTTATCATCAGCCGACTGAATCTTTTCGGCTGCATCCTCATACATTGCAATTGTCTTGTCATAGACATTTTTTTCACAACTTGAAAAGAAGAAAGCTGCCGCCAATATGAATAAAATCTTTCTCATCATAGTCAAAACAAATAAAATTTATAATTCCTTTAATAAATCACTCTGTCAGTTCCGCCTTATATTTCTGCAATGCCTGCCTGAAGCGCTCAACAGCCATCTCCATTGTGCCGTACACTTCACCGCCTGACGCATTCTTGTGACCTCCGCCATTGAAGAATTCGGCAGCGACCGCATTGCATGGAAAATCATCGACACTACGCAACGAAACATTTATCTTACCCGGCTGTTCTTCGCGCAAGAAGCATGAGAAACGCGTACCCTTTATCTGTAAAGGCTGGTTCACAAGCCCTTCGGTATCGCCCTTGGATGCATAGAAGCGCATCAGTTCACTATGCGAAAGGGTAATCAATGCCGCATTGTACTTGTTGTAGACCTTCAACTTGTCATACATCGCATAACCCCAAAGACGCATTCTTGTGACAGAGAAATTGTAGAATACCTTGCGGTATATCCAATCCTTGTCTACTCCTTTGTCAAGCAGTTCGGCGATGATCAGATAGACATCCTTGCGCGTTGACGCATAGGCAAACGCACCCGTATCGGTCATCATACCGGTATATATACACTGCGCCATTTCATAGGAGAGAGAAACTGTGCCACCCAATGCTGCGATAACCCTGAACACCAGTTCACAGGTTGAGCAAGCCTCGGGATGCGAGATCAGGATATCAAACTCATCCGACGGCTGTGGATGATGGTCTATGAGGACCCTGGTTGCAGGAGAGGCTGCAAGCGCTGCAGACACATCGCCTGTACGTGAGAGGACATTGAAATCCAGGCAAAAAAGGACATCGGCCTCAGCTATAGCATTGTCACATTTTTCCTTATCTGCATCATACAGCAACACATCATCAGTTCCCGGCATCCATGCAAGGAACGCAGGGAATGCATTAGGCAGCACAACGACCGCCTCCTTGCCAATGCTGCGCAGATAGTGACAAAGCGCCAATGTCGAACCTGTAGCATCGCCATCGGGGTTCTTGTGTGCAAGAACAACAAATCGGAAACCGTTTTCCACAGCCTTCCTTACAGCATCAATATTCTGTTGTGATATTAGATTTTCGAGCATATTCTTTTCTTTATTAAAATACGAAGATATTACATCAAAAGCAAAAACGCACACTTTTGAATGATTATTTTCCCCGCAGAGGGATTATTTCAAATTCATCGGCATGTGGCACAATCTTCACGGCCCCACTCCTTGAGATATCAATGACATCAACACCCAAAACCGCACATTCGCGCAGTATTCTGTCACGACTACGTTTATAGAGCGAAGCATCAAGCAATATACATGGCGACGGATAGACCTCGACCAGTTCCTTCACAGGTCCAAGAAATCCACGGCACAGGATTAGCACATCCACAGGTTCCGTAAAGAGGCTTTGGCGCCACAACTCATCGGCAAGCATCCTGATCTTCAGGCCACCATACCCCACAATGCCATTCCTATAGACAAAACTGCCACATTCATAATCATCGTTCACCCACACCGGTTCATCCAATTTCTCACGCTTTACAAAAGGCGAAGAGGCATATTCATATTCGGCATCAAGCTGTGGAACCGTTGAAAGCAGCCAGTTTTCGCCATCATCGGCGACAACATGCAAAAGAGGATTCTTGTTATTGTTGTAGACAATCACGCCATCAGGAGCATCCTCTCCATCGGCGAGCACCATTCCTGCGAGACACAATACAATTGAACAGCCCAAAGCAAACACAACAAGCCACCATTTGCGGTTTATGGCAGCATAGGAGAATGCCACAATCAACAATGCCACGAATACAGCACCCCAAATTTCCACAGGCGGAAGTGTGAACAATGCTCCGGGAAGCGAAGATATCATACAAACGCCGTTGTTTACCAAGCCTGTCACAAACTGCAATATCATAGCAAAGAACGATGCAAGCGGGAACCAAAATGTTGTTGCGAGCATCAGCAGCGCCAGAGCAATCATAACAAAGGCCAACGGCACGACAAGTATATTCGTCAAAAGCGAATATACAGGCAACACACCAAAGTGATACCAGACAAAAGGCAATGTACCCAACTGTGCAGCAAATGACAATATCAACAGATTAGCCACATAACGATATACCACTCCATGCCCATCCACCTTGAGCAGACTTTGCAGATGAGGAGCAAGCAACAGGATTGCAAGCACTGCCGAGAATGAGAGTTGGAAACTTACATCAAACAACAAGTGCGGCGAAAAGAGAAGCATTGCAATTGCCGCAAAAGCCAACGAACTGACTGCCGAGGCATCTTGGCGAAGACAGCGCCCAAAAGACATGAGCGTAAACAGAATTGCAGAGCGCACCACCGATGCCGACAAGCCGGCCACATAGGCAAAAGCCCAAAGCGCAACCACAATAATCATTTCACGAGGAATGACAGTCCAACGGCTACGCCCCTTGAAAGGCAAGATGACCGACAGCAGAAGATAGAAAATTCCAAGATGCAGGCCTGACAACGCAAGAACATGGCTTGCGCCGGCTGCAGCATAGTTCTCCTTCAGTTCCTGAGGGAAATCACGTTTCTCGCCTACCGTCAATGCCGAGAGCAACGACAGGTCATTCCCTTCAAACCCAAGTTCACGATAGCGTTCAACCACAGCACTGCGCAGTGACAATGCACGCATAGACAGAGTCTTCTCGCCTTTGCGCGAAACAGTCCAATTATCGCTCCATAAATATACAGAACCGGTAATTCCCTTAATATAATAATAGCTGCTGATATCGAACTCTGCAGGATTACCGGCATTTGCAGGAGGACGCATCTCGGCCCTGAAGTCCAAGATATCCCCTACCTCAACAGCATCGGCCTCGACTGAGCGCGGCAGATATATATACGCGAGACCTTGAGTACGGGAGCCATTCGCCAATACACTGTCGACTGCAACCACATTGGCCAGGACCTTTGTTGTCGTTCCTTTGTATAGAGGAGGCTCAAGGAGTTGTGCTTCATAGTTATGAGTTCCGCCTTCCCATTGCGGAGCCATGATTTCACTCTGTTTATGCTCTACGAATGCGCCTACAGAGAACATGAATAGCACGGCGCCTATGCCAAAGAGTCCTTTGGGCGCCTTGCGGTATAGGCCAAACAACAATATGAAGAGTGACACGGCGACCAAAGACAACAGTTCGGACGCCCCTAAATCAAAGCACCATAAAACTGCAATGCCAGCAATCATTGGCATTGTCAATTTCAGCAAGGGATTTCCACTGAACAGTTAAATTCCGGCCACTATATGCAGAAATAAACTGAAAGGTTAAAACTGAAAACTGAAAGGCAAAATCCGCAGTTGATTTTATTACAGAGCACGCAATGCCGAGATAACAGCATGTGGATCGGCATCCTTGAACACCGCATTGCCGGCAACAAGAGCATCGGAACCTGCAGCAGCAAGCAACTTTCCGGTCTCCACGTTCACGCCACCATCAACCTCAATGAGAGCCTTTGAGCCAGTTGAGTCAATGAGTTCGCGCAACTCGCGCACCTTGTTCACTGTGTGAGGGATGAACTTCTGGCCACCGAAACCGGGGTTCACGCTCATGAGCAACACCAAATCCAGTTCATGGATTATATCCTTGAGCAAGTGCACTGGAGTAGATGGATTGAGAGTGACACCGGCCATCATACCGGCATCCTTTATTTGTGTAACGGCACGGTGCAAGTGAGCGCAAGCCTCATAGTGTACATTCATAATCTTTGCACCCAAATTCTTCACCGCAGGCAGATAGTTCATAGGCTCAACCACCATCAAGTGCACATCGAGCGGTTTCTCGCACAACTCGGCAACATACTTGAGCACAGGAGGACCGAAAGATAGGTTAGGAACGAACACACCGTCCATAATATCGATATGCAGCCACTCACAAGAGCTGCTGTTAATCATTTTCAAATCCTCTTGAAGGTTGCCGAAATTCGCCGACAACAACGATGGAGAAACTATCTGTGCCATGTCATTCTTATATTTGATGTGCGAAGATAACACAAAGAGCGTGGAAATGCAAAGCAATAAAGAGTAAAAATGTCCGGTGCCGGAGATAGCCTGTTGATTTTGTGCCAAAATTTTATTTAATTTGCAGATAGAAATAAATTAAACACCCGCAATATGAACAAGAAAATTCTGTTTTATGCGCTACTTCTTTTCGTAGGCATATCGACAACGAATGCACAGGAGTTTTTCTCGCAAGCATTCAAGAACGGTACACCCGTACACATTACCAACAACCGCGACAAGGCATTTGCCATTAAGGCCGGCGAGCCGGGCAAGGACGCAAAGAGCGGCACGGCGGCATACACAACCGATGAGATATGGTACCTTGTGGGTGACGCCGAAGGGTTCAGGATGTACAACCATGCTATGGGCAAAAAGTACGCACTGAAGCTGGAAGGCAATGCAAGCGGCGCTGCGGCCGTAATGGCAAGCGAAAAGGAGGCTACGTTGCTCACAATCACAGCGCAGGAGGACGGCAGCTATGCAATATCGCCCAAGGAGGCACCGGAGCAGAGTTTCAACATGTTCGGCGGAGCAGGCAAGGATATCAAGCTCTATTCCGGCAGTGACAAGGGCGGCCACTGGAACTTCAAGACCATTGACATGAGCCGCGCACTCAAAATAGAATACAATGCAGACCTTAACGGCGCTCTCGAAACCAATTACAAGGTTGGAGAAATTGCCATTTCCATTGACGGACAGGAAGGCGCTATCATTGTTGACCGCAATGACATCCCCAAGAACACCGTATGTTACCTGCCTAAGGACGCAAAAGTCGGCATTTCATGCAAGAAAGCATACCACGGTTGGAAGATGAATGTAAACGGCGTTGAGGAGATTACCGAGCAGCCACTTCCCGAGAAGGGTTTGCAGGTGGCAATAAACATCACTGCCGACAAGGATAACCGTTACCAGTATCTCTACTACTCGCCCGATGAGAACGGCATTCCTTACCGCATACCTGCCATCACAACAACCGCCAACGGTTATGTATTCGCCATCAACGACTACCGTCCCTGCGGCAATGACATCGGTTTCGGCGAGGTTGACCTTATGATGCGCCACAGCACAAAGGCCGGCGAGGAGTGGGACGGCACATCGTGGACCGAGCCCGTAAAGATAGCAGACGGTGTTGGCAAAGAAGCCACCGAGACATGGCTTACAGGATTCGGTGACCCCGCTATTGTTGCCGACCGCGAGAGAAACGAAATACTTGTCATGAGCGTATGCGGAAACCGCGTATGCTGGCACGGCAACTACGGTGCAGGAACAGAGGAGAACCCCGAGAACCCCAACCGCATGGCACGCCTGCGCATTATATATAATGAGGAGACAGGTGCATGGGAGGCTACAGAGCCCGAGGAGGTGACATACGACATCTACCCACTTTTCAAAGACAAGAACGGCAAGGCACACGTTGGTTCAATGTTCATTGGTGCAGGACGCATTGCGCAGAGCAGCATGATTAAGGTGGGAGACTACTACCGCATATATTGCGCCGTGTGGGCTGTTGAAACAGGCAGCTACCGCCACCACAACTATGCGCTCTATTCTGATGACTTTGGCAAGACATGGAACCTCCTTGGCGAGCTTGGCAACGATTTCAACGACAGCCCTGCCCCACTCGGCAACGAGCCCAAATGCGAGGAGTTGCCCGACGGAAGCGTGCTGCTGAGCAGCCGCAAGGGCTATGGCCGCTATTTCAATGTATTCCACTACACAAACTTTGAGAGAGCCGAGGGTTATTGGGACGGTGCTGTTGCAACCGACCAGGTGGGCAACCTGAAGTTCGGCAGCAATGACACCAACGGCGAGCCTTTGCGCATTGGCAACGTACTGTTCCAGTCGGTACCCACAGGCAACAACCGCAGCGGCGTGTCAATCTTCTACAAGACACTTGAAGATGACCCTGCCACATATACCCCTACCAAGCTTTCAAACGGGTGGAAGAAAATTCAGATTACAGACCGCGAATCGGCCTACTCATCAATGTGCATACTGCCCGACGGCAACATAGGCCTCTACTACGAAGAGGAACCCGGCGGATATTCAATGGTATATGTACCTGTTGAACTGGACAAGACGCTCGACACAATGACATACTGCTGCGGCTTGCCATTCCGCTGCAGCATCTGCAAGAAAGGCCTTGAAATGATATTCATAACAATTGAGGACCCTATAGAAGAATAAACCAAACAGCACTACATAATTTGCCCCGCTGACATTACAATGTCAGCGGGGCAAATTGTATTATCAAAAGTCTTATTCAAACGAACGCAGCAGTTCTATCTCCTCGGCCCAACGAGCCTCATCAGGCGTTTCAAGGATAATAGGCATATTGTCGAAACGCGGGTCTTTCATAAAACGCTTGAAAAAGTCGATGCCAAGCAATCCAATGCCAACGCTGTCGTGCCTATCGACACGTGAGCCAAGTGGTTTCTTTGTATCGTTGAGATGGATGGCTTTCAGATACTCACGTCCAATCACCCTATCCAATTCAGCAAAAGCGCCGTCATAATCTGCAACAATGTCATAGCCTGCGGAATAGAAGTGGCAAGTATCAATACACACACCCACGCGGCTCTTGTCATCAACGCGATCAATGATGTAGCGTATCTCCTCCAATTTATTGCCCACATTACTACCCTGGCCTGCAGTATTCTCAATGACAGCTGTCACGCCTTTTGTCTTTGAGAGTGCCAGGTTGATGTTTGCGGCAATCTCATCAAGACACTGCTCTACAGAGATCTTGTTCAAATGACTACCCGGATGAAAATTGAGCATGGTAAGCCCAAGCTGCTCGCAACGCTGCATCTCATCAAGGAATGCCGCACGCGACTTCTGCAGTGCCTCCTCATCAGGATTTCCCAAATTGATAAGATAGCTGTCATGCGGTAATATATATTGTGGTTCAAAACCGCCTTTCCTGCAGTTTTCCTTGAAAAGTTCTATACTCTTTGCCGTGAGCGGAGCGGCAACCCACTGACGTTGGTTCTTTGTGAAAAGCGCGAACGCATTGGCGCCCACTGCCGTTGCATTGAGCGGAGCATTCTCAACGCCACCGCTTGCCGATACATGAGGTCCTATAAATTTCATACTGGAATATCTTTTTTATTTGCGAAAATAATAAAATATATGCCGGCAAAGGCTTTTTTATCAAAAATTAACCCTTGCCGGCACTATAAGCAGTCAATATTGTTTTCAGAGCTTTGGTTCAGCCTCTGTTGTCACCTGCAGGGCAAAGAACTTGTTACCACCACGCAACAGGTTACGCACTTCACTGAGAAGCTCATGGCTCTCCTGAATGAGGTTCAAATAGACAAAGTCCATTCTCAGGCTACCATTGCTCTGGTGCAGACGCATTGTCTGCTCTTTGCGCAAGTTGGCAAGCTTGTGCTTGAGTTCCTTTGCTCTTGTAGAAACTTCCTCGGCATTGGTATAGTCACCGGTTGCGATTATGTTGTTGATATCATTCAATACTTCATATACGTCGCTGCAATATGGCGAGAACTCCTCGACATAACTCTTTGACAAAGGATTGAAGCTATGGTCGGCATGCTCTCTCATAGGTTCTCCAATACGTGTCAGCGTATTGAGCATCTGCTGGCAACTGTTGGTACACAAGTGATACCATGTACTGCGCTCAAATGCCATCTGCTGGTCAATGCGCTGCAGACCACGTGTCTCGGAACGACGCTGTTTCTTCATCAACGCCTTCTCCTCAACAATCTTTATCAGAGTACTCTTCAATGGACGCAAAGCATCTTTTGAGAAAGACTCGAACATCTTCTTGTATGCCTCGGCCGAGAATGTAAGAGTGTGGGTCAAAGTCTCGGCGGTATGTGCCTTCAAGTTCTCCCAAACCTCAGACTGGTCCTCAGACTTGAGGATTACATTCATCTTCTCATCAACCTTTTCAGTTGTCTTCTTCTTGTTATAGGCAATATGGCTGCGGATAAGCAGATATATTACTATAGCAATCATGATATACATTGCAACAATGCCGCCATAATTCAGTATTGTACCGACAAGTGCTGCAATTATAAAGGCTGCGCCGGCCGTAATGAACCAGCCACCAACTACCGATACCACACCGGTCACTCGGTACACGGCACTCTCACGGCTCCATGCACGGTCGGCAAGAGAAGAACCCATACCAACCATGAAAGTGACATAAGTTGTAGAAAGAGGCAATTTCAATGAAGTACCTAATGCAATGAGCAAACCTGCAAGCACAAGGTTTACCGATGCACGGACAAGGTCAAACGCAACATCCTCACGCTCTTCAAGTGGGGCGAAACGCTTGGCAATCCACTTCTTGACACTATCGGGGGTATTCTTTGTGACAGCATCGACCAATTTGGTTACCGCACGTACCAGATTGCGTGCAACCGATGATGTTCCGAACATATCATTCTCCTCGTTCTGCTGGCTCGAAAGGTCTATCGATGTCTGCAACACTTTACGCGCTTTCTTGCTTGTAAACAATGCATATACCATCACAGCACCGGCACCGATGAGGAAGAGGATATTTGTTGTTGCCGGCAGGTTCAATGAACCCATCGTCATATTAATGTCACCGCCATTTGCCACCAGAGTCTGGAAAGATTCAAGACCGGCAAGTGTCACACCAATGAAGTTCACGAGGTCATTACCGGCAAAAGCCATAGCAAGCGAGAATGTTCCCATGAGCACAACAATCTTCAGTACATTCACCTTGCACCAATGCAGCAACTGCATCAACACGGTCATGACAACGAATGCGCACAGAATGAATTTTGTTGTATCTTCAAAAACGAGCTCCTGCACTGCAAGTGGCAGCATTGTCTTGATAGAACTGCCCTTCAAGCCCTTCACAACCATGAAATAGAGTATTGCAGTAGATGCAAAACCACCATAAAGGCCTATCTTGCGACCAAGGTTCTTCTTATAATGGAAAGTGAATATTACACGCGAGATCCATTGCACTACAAGACCGAAAATAAAGGCTATGGCAACAGAAAGGAATATCGAGATGATGATTGTCATTGCCTTGTCGGTATTCAGCATACCCAATCCCTGGCCTGATGACGAGAGCAAAGCAGTTATGAACGATGCACCCAACAGCTCGAACACCATAGATACAGTTGTTGATGTAGGCAAGCCCAACGAGTTGAAAAGGTCGAGCAGGAACACGTCACTGATAACTACCGCCAGATAAATGCACATCACATTCTGGAAAGTAAAGAAACTTGGATCAAAGATTCCGTGACGCGCAACATCCATCATACCACTGCTGAATGAGGCACCTACAAAGACGCCTACTGCAGCTACAATAAGGACATGTTTGATTTTGGCAGCTCGTGAACCGACAGCCGAACTCAAGAAATTCACAGCGTCATTGCTGACACCTACCGTAAGGTCAATAATGGCAAGTGTAAACATGAACGCAATCACGAACATATAGGAGAGTTCCAAAGAACCGAGCCCCGATACGTAAGAGACAATGTTGTTAAAGAAATCCATATATTATTGAATAATGTTTTTCATGCCAACACGACATATATGCTTTAAAGGACGCACGCCCATTACCGCAATGTCGTAAATATGTTACAAAAATATCCATTTTTTTCAAAAAACAAAATATCATTGCCAAAAAAAATCCGTGAGACATAGCCAAAACAGCTGCAACAAAACCACACAAACGGCGCGGAACAAGAAAAAAGCTCCGGATCACAACTGTAATCCGGAGCCAAACCCTGCATCAGGCAACTTTTCAAAAATCGTATCTTGCCGACAAGTTTATTCTATTTGCATTATATGTCTTTCCACTGAAATCAAAGCGCCAGCCATGCAGATACTCAATACCGAACTGCATGTTGTCGGTCATATTGTAGAAGAAATTGGCAGCAACGTACTGTCCCTTCTGATAACCACCGGGATTAGCCTCGGCAAATCCCTTGCGTGAGAGGAGTACTGTCTGGCTATATGTGGCAGATGCAAAGAAACGTTTGCTGAAGTTATACTGCACTCCGGCATACCAGCTCTCGCTTGTAAGCATCATAGCCTTTCCCGGGGCTGTCGGGTCGGGAACGACATCGACACCCACGTTGGAGATATTGTTCACGAGCGAACCTATACCTTCGCCAATTGTAAACTGTCCGCGCAGCTGCAATCCACCCATAGTGGTCATCATACTTGCCTGGACACCCCAACCCACCTTGTCATTATCGAGGTTGGAGATTTTGTCCACATAGGATATATCGCGCATGATGGCGCCGACACGTATATGGTTGAGCGGATCATTGAAAAGATTGTACTGCACATAGATGGGGATATTTGGCACACGCTGGGCATCGATGGTAAAGGTCTCGTTCTCTGTTGCATTGACACTTGGCGCCTCCAGGCTTATACCCATTGAAAGTCCAAAGTCAAAGCCATAGCGCAACATTACCTGTGTGGCACGATAGAATGTCATACCGTTAGGGCCACCATAGTCAATGGTAACGGGGATAGCCGCCGCATCCATGAATGAGCCGACAGAGTAACCTATCTTTAGGTACTTGGTGCTCATATATGCATTCTGCAACTGCAGGCCAAGCCCCTGTCCGCGCCAGTTGGCCGACGTGAACACCTCGAAATCGCCCAAAAGGCGACTTGTACCGACAAGTTTCAGAAAGAGGACAGAGTTGGTCATATCCATTCTGAACTGACTGGAGGGAGCTCCACCACGCTGTATGGCCGAAGGAAGAAAATCCACGTTATCGACAGCGCGGTCAAAATCGTACTCGATTTTTGTCTGCAGATAACCGCCGATACCAAGCGCCCAGTTGCCCTTCTGGTCAACAAGGATAAAGCGTGGCGCACGCGGGTCATGATGGTACAGGCTCTGCGTAGTCTGGAAAATCTCGACCACATCGGGGGCCTCGTTGACCGTTTCGCTGATACAGATGACAGGGGTAGCATCATCGGCAATCTCAACCCAGCTCTGCGCGTTGACCGTTGCAGTTGCAAAAAGGGCCAGAGCCGGTAACAAAGTAATTTTTGAAATTCTTTTCATAACTTCTCACTTTTAGATGAATACAGCAATAAAACACGTAAAGGGAAATTTTGTTTGGGCGACACATTTTATTTGAGAAAAACAGGGCATTGTCAAAACTTATTGTTTCCTTTGCATAGTACATGCCACAAAAGGAGCATCAGACAACAACCATTATGACAGATAATACAACCAAAGTTGAACGATTCAGATATCTGCAGACCACGCCACGCGACAAGTCGTGGGGCTTGGCTGTGACCACTGTCGGTTTCCAGCATGTACACCCGGGCGACGACTACCCTCTTTCGGTCCATCCGGCTGGATACTGTTTCCAGGAGAACAAACGCCGTGTCCTCAATGAATACCAGCTCTATTACATTACACGTGGAGCCGGTTACTTTGAGAGTGCATCATGTTCAAGAACAAGAATTGAAGCGGGAATGATGTTCATGCTGTTCCCCGGAGAATGGCACACATTTGCCCCGGACCCCGAAACCGGTTGGGATGACCATTGGATTGGCTTCAACGGAAATTTCATGGACGACAAGATCAGAGCCGGTTTCTTTACTTTCAAGAATTGCGTATTCAGGGTCGGCGTTGACGAAAGGATAATAAACACTTACCACGAAATAATTGACATTGCAGCGGATGAGAAAAAAGGCTACCAGCAACTCATCTCAAGCCTTGCCATATCAATCATTGGACGTATACACTACGAGGATACGAACCACACATATGGCGACTCATACATAACACGCATCATCAACCAGGCAAAAGCAGTCATGAAGGAGGATATGGCAAGCAACAGACCGCTGGAAGAGATTTCGCACTCGCTCGGCATCAGCTATTCCATGTTCCGACGCGAGTTCAAAAAGAGATGCGGTATCTCCCCCGGACAATACCGTCTTGAGCTGAAACTTGCCAAAGCAAAGGAACTGCTCAACAACACCAACATGAGCATTGCCGACATTTCCGCAAAACTGCATTTTGAATGCATTGGGCAGTTCTCGACATTCTTCAAGAAGAAGACCGGCGTTTCGCCTCTTGAATTCCGCAAGCAAGGCATTAAAAAAGATTAATCCCAATTAACAATTACTAAAAAAGAGGGGACAAATTTGTTTTGGACAACAATATTTGCCAACTTGCAGCCGCTCGCCACACAGGTGCGAGGGATTTTACATTATATCAATCACTAAAACATAACGACATGAAAAAAGGTATCATTACGACAAGTATCATGGCAGCACTTTTGCTGTTTGCCATTCCTGTAGAGAGTGCAGCACAGACAAATGCCGATTCATATATAGACATAAGCACAACAATCGAGCGCGAGGTCACGCCAAACGAGCTCTACCTGCAGATAACCATCAGAGAGAAGGACTACAAAGGGAAGAAGACACTTGAGGAGATGCAGGAAGCACTGATAGGTGCATTGAAGATCAACCGCATCGACATCCCGAAATGCCTGACAATCAACTATATGGGCAGTGAAATTGGATATAAGTCCTTTTCAAAGAACATAAAGACACAGACCGAAGCCACTTACATGCTCAAGTTGAACGATGCAACCACCATGCAGAATGTAATCGCCACTCTCGAGCAGCGCCAGATATCAGATATAGAACTGGTGCGGACAAGATATTCCGAAGAGAAGAAACTGAAGGAGGAGATGGGCATCGAAGCAATGCAACAGGCAAAAGCCGAGGCACAGATGCTTGCAGGAGCCATCGGCCAGGAGTCTGGCAAGGCCATGACAATCAGTTACTGGATGAACAGCGGCCAGACACAGCCAAGGCTATACATGAAACGCGCCCAGATAAATGAAGATGCAAATATCGACAATGCGTTATCGGAGCCGGTCATCAGCATAGGCAAGAACACATACCGTTTCACTGTCAACGTGCGGTTTGAACTGAAATAAGATTTTGCAAACAATATGGGATATGCGGTGTTTTACAGTAAAACACCGCATATTATGTATAAGAAATTACTCAAATCACTGTTCAGCGAGCCTGATTCGTCATCAGCAAAATCACTGGTACTGCTTTTGGCACGCATAATTTTTGGTGCACTGTTCCTTGCACATGGCATTACAAAAATGCACATTTACAGCGAGATTCCCGAGCTGTTCCCCAACCCGATAGGACTGGGCAGCACACTGTCGCTATGGTTGGTACTGTTTGCAGAGATTCTGTGTTCATTAGGTTTCATTCTCGGAATCCTTTTCCGTCTTTGCCTCATACCAATGATATTTACCATGTGCATAGCACTTTTTGTGATACACGCCGGCGATCCGTTTGCCGCAAAGGAACTTTCACTCATGTATCTCACAATCTTTGCACTGATGTACATTACCGGTCCGGGCAGATATTCCATTGACGGAATTCTGAAAAGCATATATTCAAGCCTGCAATAAACAAAAATGGAGGTTTCAGATCTGAACCTCCATTACTTTATTTCAATCCTTCAAGAATGTTCTTCAACACCACAGTTGCCGAGATTTCACGGTTTGCAGCCTCGGGAATAACCAATGAGCGCTCACTCTCTATCACATCATCGGTAACGATCATGTTACGTCTCACAGGCAGGCAGTGCATGAAATAGGCATTGTTTGTCACTGCCATCTGGCGTTCACTTACGGTCCAGTCACGGTCGGTAGAGAGCACCTTGCCATAATTGTCGCCCGTATACGCGGCCCAATTCTTGGCATAGACAAAATCAGCACCCTCAAAAGCCTTCATCTGGTCATACTCCACACGTGCATTACCGACGAATGCAGGGTCAAGTTCATATCCTTTTGGATGTGTGATTACAAAATCATAATCGGCGGCATTCATCCACTCTGCGAACGAGTTGGGCACAGCCTGTGGAAGCGCCTTTGGATGCGGAGCCCATGTAAGTACGACCTTTGGACGTGGCTTTGTCTTGTGCTCCTCAATTGTTATGAGGTCGGCAAAGCTCTGCAAAGGATGGCGTGTCGCAGCCTCCATTGAAAAAACCGGACGACCGGAATATTTGATGAATTGGTTTAGGATAACCTCATTGTAATCATCTTCCTTGTTCTCGAAACGTGCAAACGAACGCACACCGATGACATCGCAATAGCTACCCATCACAGGAATGGCCTCAAGAATATGCTCGGGCTTGTCGCCATCCATAATCACACCACGTTCAGTCTCCAGTTTCCATGCACCCTGGTTTATATCGAGCACAATCACGTTCATACCAAGGTTCAAGGCAGCCTTTTGGGTGCTCAACCTTGTACGAAGACTGGAATTGAAGAACACCATCATCAGTGTCTTGTTCTTGCCCAGTTCACTGTACTTGAAGCGGTCGGCCTTTATCTCAAAAGCCTCATCAAGCGCCTTTTTCAAGTCGCATATATCATTGACGGATGTAAAATTTCTCATAATAATATAAATAGGTATAGGTTATTCATCACTCTTTTCTGTATCGGGGCTCTCCACAACAGCCTCATCGCCGGCTGTCAGTTGTTCAGCCTCCTCCTTTTCATCCTTCTTCTTTCCCCACCATTTCCAACGGTCGAACTCAAGGAGCACAGACGTTCCGATACCCTGTGTAGTAAGGTCAGTCTTTGAGAAGTAACGGTCATTGGTCTTGCTATAGGCCTTGATATTCCAATTATATTTCGGATTCAACAGCCACAGCAATTCAAAATCGCCAATGAAGTTACGGTTCGCAATCGGGTTTTCACGATATCCCAGATTGCCGTTTATCTGCAGACGGTTATCGAGCAGGCGGCCACGGAGCATACCTTCGACCTCCATGCTGTTCCATCCACGCTCACTTGTAGATATATTGCCCGAGATATCCCAGTTGCCATCATTGATGATCTTGCCGAGCATATTGTTAAGCTGGCCCGAGATAGTATTTGATATCAGCGACTCCATTGCAGTGGATGTGTTAGATCCGCCATTCTGTGCGCTGCTGGTGTCAAATGTATAGAACTTGCCCACTCCAAGGAGATACACGAACTGCATATTCTTCTGGTCTGGAGTACTTGCCACACTGGCAAGAAGCTCACGTTCCTCCTCGCTACCCTCGGGCAGTTCAAGATCAAAGGCAAGGTCGGGAGATGAGAGTTTACCGGTAACATTCATTACACAATTTACCTTCACGGTCTTGCGCTTGGCAATATCCGTTGTAAGGTCGCTGAGCGATGCCGATGGAACAAGGTATTTTGCCTTGAGGTTCATTTCGGCATGATATGGATCGCCATTGAATGCCAGAGTACCACCCTTGGCTATTTCGAACACCTTGGGGAAGATATCCTGGATAGTAAACTTGAGTGTTCCGCGAGTCAATCCCAAATGTCCCTTCATGCTGAAATCCGTCTTGTCATTGTATACGGCGTTTATCGGACCATTGCCATATAGGGTTATGTAGTCATCGGTCTGTCGGTTGGTATACACCTTTACCTCAAGGGCATCATTTATATCGAGCATGAAGTCAAGCGTCATCTTGCTCGCCGTCTTGCTGTATGCATCATTCAGCACGGGTTTCTGCTCCTGCTGCAGTTCCTTCTTGTTACGTTTGCTGTTGTCCGTGAATGTGACAAAGCTGTTGTCGCGCGCACCGCTCGATTCGTTGGTATTGTATACAAAACGCGAACCTGGCATGCTCTTTGCATTTACCTTCATCAGGAACCCTTTTCCATCACTCTTTATCAATGCATCGCCTGTAGCGAACACTGTTCCATAGAATGGCAGCGAACCGAAATCATCGGTGTCATACACAAGCATATCCTCGGCCTTGATATTGAAGTTACATGTCCATTTTCCCAAATTCCTGTGTGTCAATGGACCATCCAGGCTACCACGGTTTCCATATCTGTCATACAGTCTCGCATTGTCGAAAGCGATGGTTCCTTTTGAGAAATATATGGAATCGCCGGTAAAGTAATACCTCGTATTGTTCGCATTTACCTTTGCCGAACAGAACAGCGCAACGGCACCTTCCATATCAACCGAACGCCACTGGCCATGCAGATGCACCTTTCCACTTCCGGTACCGTCAAGGTCTGATAGGAATGCGCCCAGTTTCTTGTTCATGAATGCGGCATTCAGGTTCGTGGCATCAATCTTCAATGTAATGGTATCGTTAGCCTGTGACAGAAAACCTTGAACGGTTGAGAGTTCGTTCTCGCTATTGTATACACCGGCATCAAGCACAATGCTCTTTGAGTCATTCTCCCATCCGACGTACACATCACCCCTACCCATCACCGCACCGTCGATGCTGAAATCCGAGACATCAAGACGGCCACCGGCATTAGGTGCCGACAGCACTCCTGTCAGATGGGCTGCACCGGTTGCCTTGCCTCCAAAATCGAGTATACGGAATTTTATCAGGTCGAAGACCGTAGCAACCTCAACATTCTTAAGGTATGCATTCAGGCTATCACTCTGTTCCTTGCCGATGACACCTTCAATTCTCAAGTCCTGATTGTCGCTTGTGAGTCCTATATTCTCAACGAGCAGTTTGTCAATCCTTCCCGATACTGTACCCTCATTTATATGCCAGACCTTGTTCTTGTGAATGACACTGTCATTGTGGACCTTTGCCATGAGTTCAAGTTCATGATCGGCGTTCCTGCTGAGTGCTGCGTCCAGACGCAACATACCCATCATCATTTCATCATCGGTCTTGAAGTTGTTCCAGTTTACAATGCTCTTTATCCTGTTTGATGCGATATTGGTATTGAGTCTCACAACAATATCCTCTTTCCGGTTATTGTAGTCGAAATTCTTTACCTTCCTCATCATAGGCTTATGGAACTGCATATTGACATCAAGTCCATTGTTTCCGGTCTTTCCGGCAACCGTAAACGAGCGCACCAGACTGCCATTGAAATCAATCTTGTTTATTGATGCATCAATATTGAATATATTCTCACGTTCATTGAACACGCCTTTTATGTTAGAGGGTTCAAGAACGGTTACCGGCAGATTCAATATTTTGGTCAGCGGTGTACTGTTCTTGATGGCAACATCATAATAGAAATCATTCGTGAACGACTCTCCCCCATCATCAAGCGTTGCAATCTCAAACACGGGCAGCTGTGTCTTGAAGGTTTCGAGAAGACTTTTCACGATACTCTTGAAATCGAAATCGCCATACATGCTGGCGCTTACAAAGTCCGATGTCACTACAAAAAGCCTGTCATCGCCGGCCTTGTTGTCACTCACGTAGAAGTTACGGACAAAAGTGGTATCCACGCCTTCGGCAAGCAGGAAATTGTCAATCTTGGCGTTTATGACAGTCTTACCTTCGCCATAATCGATATATTCGCCATTAAGGTCAAACGAGTAGTTCTGCGTTTCATCGGTCTTGAACAGGTTGAGGTTGGCAGGTGCAAGATTGTCGGTTCTCAATGAAAGCCTCAACATCTTCTCATCTCCGATATTGTAATTTGCTGAAAGACGCATACAGACATTAGGATCATCGGTCTTGACCTTTGCGGTAATTGTCTTCGCCGTATATTTGCCGTTGAATTCTATCGGTGCATAGCAGTAATCATTGTATACGAGATTTGCGATACCGCCACTTACATTGGCATAATCATTGCCATCCTTTATATTACCCGAAGCCACAACATTCAGTTCGCCACCCTTGAGTTCATCAACACCGGTAAGGTCCTGCAGCTGGAGTTCCCTACCGTTTACGGTCAGTGCATATTGGCCATTGGATGCCAATGAACCATTGACGCCAACTGTGCCGCCTTTGCAATCTACAGTCGCCACACCACCAATATTGTCCCTATCGAACAAGACATCGCACTTTGCAGAGATATCGCCGACAACACCTGCAATATCATAATCCAAAGAATCAAGTCCGGCCATGGCAATAAGTGCACTTGTGATATTCTCATTCGCATAGCACTCATCAACGGTCATTTGTCCGCGCCTCCGTTCCACAAAAGGATCCAAGACTGCGACATTGGCCTTTACGCCAAAACTGCAGTCGATGGCACTTGCCGACAAGATAACGCCGACACTGTCAACGCTATAATATCCATCGGCCCTGAAAGCCAACGGAGAAAGTCTTTTTTGTGGAATGTTTACAACAGAAGCGAGTTCGGCAGGAGTGAAACATACACTCTCGATACAGCCTTTTGCAACAATGTTGTTCCATGCACTGTCGGCACTGAGTTCTATTCTATCGGCAAGGATGTTGCTTGATGGAGTCTTCACATCAAGATTATTGACAAGCAGATTGTATCCCTCCCTTATGATACGTGTCCTGACACGTTCAATCTCCAGTCCACACTTTTCCTTGCCACTGATGGAACGCACATACAGGTCGAGTTCTTCAGGCAACAGTTTCTTGAGCGACACATTACATCCGAAATCACTTACTGATATGTGGTCAGGATCCAATCTCAAAGTATCATGCGGTTCACTGAGTACATCATACGAGAACATTCCGTCATATACCAGAAACTGGTTTATGCGCAAATCAATGCTTGAGGGTTCGTTTTTCTTGTCTTTGTTTATTATGTCTATAAGAAACTGGATATTCAGTTCACTTTCGGGGGTCTCGCGATACAATCTTATTTCGGGAGCTACAAAAACCAGTGTATTTACCCTCACCTCGCCCTTCAGTAGTCTTTTCGTCTGCAGATACGCTCGTGCTTCATCGGCACGGACTATTGTATCGCCGGCAAGACCGCGGAGCATCACATTCTTCAGACGCACATCGTTAAAGCTACGCACCTCAACCTCTTCAACATCAATAGGAATACCATAGCTGCCGGATATTTCAGCAGAGACAAACGAAGCGACACGATGCTTGACTGCATCGAGCCTCATTGACATAAGCAGCAGAAAGAGCAGTAGCAGGACCGCTGCGATAAAACCGGATATGTATTTTAAAAATCTGATAGCTGAAATGTTATATATGCACTTGCAACCTCACACAATACAATGTATAAAATTGATGCGAATATACTCATTTTAGATGATAGTAGAGCACTTTTGGCGTAAAAATTAGAAGTAAATATGCCAATATTTTGCTAACTTTGCAGACCTTTTGACAAAAAATAAGAGAAACTGATAAATTTATGATAGAGACACTGGTCATATTGCTGCTGACAATGGTATTTTTCATATCGGGCAAGATACGTTCCGACATTGTCGCTTTGTGCGCTCTCGCACTTTTGATAATACTTGGAATTCTTGAACCGACATCAAAAGAGGCATTCTCGGGCTTTTCGAGTACAGCCGTAATCATGATGGTGGGCCTTTTCGTCGTTGGCGGAGCCATATTCCAGACAGGACTTGCCAAGATGATAAGCTCAAGACTGATGCGCCTTGCAGGCAACAGCGAGACACGACTTTTCATTCTGGTAATGGCCGTTACCTCACTGATGGGAGCATTTGTGAGCAATACCGGAACTGTAGCCATAATGATACCGATCGTCGTGAGCATGGCAATGAGCGCCAAGATGAACCCAAGCCGTCTGCTGATGCCTTTGGCTTTTGCCAGCAGCATGAGCGGCATGATGACACTCATCGGTACCCCACCCAACCTTGTGATAAACGAGGAACTGATCAAAAGCGGACATGAGGGGCTCGGATTCTTCACATTCCTGCCTGTGGGTCTCATATGCGCCTTTACGGGCACATTGATACTGTTGCCATTGAGCAAGAAATACTTGTCGAAAGCAGGCTCATTGAGCAGCCAGAGCGCAAGCAGTGCAAAATCATTGAAGACTCTGATAAAGGAATACGGCATTTCGGGCAACCTGCACAAAGTTCTCGTAAGCCCTAAATCCATCGCCATCGGCAAGAGGATTGGAGAATTGAACATCAGAGAGGTCTACAGCCTCAACATCATTGAAGTACGCAGGACCGAAGGCGGACAGCGCAACTTCCTTACCAAGACCGTTGTACAGCAGAGTGCCGATTCAAGCACCATGTTGCATGCCGATGATATGCTCTACATCTCAGGAACCGAAGAACAGGTAAAGAAATTTGCTGCCGACTACGGACTCGGAGTTATAGCCGACAGCGAAAGCAACAGCCTCGACTTCTACGATATCGGTGTTGCCGAAATTGTCTTCATGCCATCATCATCGGTCATCAACAAGACAATCAAGGAGGTACAGTTCCGCAGCCGATACAATGTCAGCATCCTGGGAATATGCCGAAAAGGCGAATATATACGCCAAGGGCTCGCCAATGAGACCATCCACACCGGAGATGTCCTGCTGGTTCAAGGAACATGGAGCAATATTGCCAACCTTGAGAAGGAGAGCACAGAATGGATTGTAATGGGCCGTCCCCTTGAAGAGGCCGCCAAAGTGACTCTCGACTACAAGGCCCCGGTAGCTGCAGTGATTATGATTGGAATGATTGCCGCAATGGCATTCAACATCGTAGCACCGGTGACAGCAGTCATAATCGCCGGTCTTTTGACAGTGTTGACAGGATGTTTCCGCAATGTAGAGGCAGCATACAAGACCATCAACTGGGAAAGCATCATGCTCATCGCCGCAATGATTCCAATGTCTACAGCTTTGGAAAAGACCGGAATTTCGGGATGGGTATCATCTTCATTGGAGAGTTCGTTGGGCGGTTTCCACCCAACTGTGATGCTTGCTGCAATATATTTTGCAACTTCATTGCTGACAATGTTCATCAGCAACACCGCAACAGCCGTGCTCATGGCTCCTATCGCCATGAAATGCGCCATAAGCATTGGCGTAAGCCCCGTTCCCATGCTCTTTGCCGTGACATTGGGAGCAAGCCTCTGCTTTGCATCTCCATTCTCAACCCCACCAAACGCATTGGTAAAGCCGGCTGGACAATACACGTTCTCCGACTATGTAAAGGTCGGTTTGCCGTTGCAGATAATCCTGGGAATCGTAATGATACTCGTTTTGCCATTGCTATTCCCCTTCTGAAATAAAAATCTGCCAGAATTACCTGTTTTTTGATTATAAATGAGTAATTTTGTCAGCAAAACAGGATGATATGAATTTAGCTGATGTACAGAAAGTAAAACAGCAGTTCGGCATTATTGGCAACGACCCAGCACTGCTGCAGGCAATAGATACCGCCATCCAGGTGGCACACACCGACTTGTCGGTGCTGATAACCGGCGAGAGCGGTGTCGGCAAGGAGTTCTTTCCCAAAATTGTACACACAAACAGTGTACGCAAGCATGGAAAGTACATTGCCGTAAACTGCGGAGCCATACCCGAGGGCACGATTGACTCCGAGCTTTTCGGACACGTGAAAGGCGCCTTTACCGGTGCCGTAAACGAGCGAAAGGGTTATTTCAGCGAAGCCGATGGAGGCACCATATTCCTTGACGAGGTTGCCGAATTGCCTTTGTCAACACAGGCACGCTTGCTACGCGTGCTCGAAAACGGTGAATTCATAAGAGTTGGCTCATCCGATGTAGAGAAGACCAATGTACGCATTGTATGCGCCACAAATGTAAACCTCGCAGAAGCCATTGCCGAGGGCCGATTCAGAGAGGATCTCTACTACCGTTTGAGCACTGTACCCATCAAGATTCCCGCACTGCGCAAACGCGGCGAGGACGTGGTACTGCTTTTCAAGAAGTTCTCGATGGACTTTGCCACAAAATATAATGTTCCAAAGATTCAGCTCGACGAGAGTGCAAAGAGAGCCATCATCGAATACTCATGGCCCGGCAACATACGCCAGCTCAAGAACATTGCCGAACAGATATCGATACTGGAACTGAACCGCGACATCAACGGCGAGGTGGTATCGCGATACCTGCCAAAGGAACCGAAGAACAACCTGCCTACCATCGCAGGACACAAGAACGAAGGCAAGACATTCGAAAGCGAAAGGGAGATATTGTACAGTGTGCTGTTCGATATGCGTCGCGACATTACAGACCTCAAGAAACAGATAGAGATACTCCGTTCTTCACAGGAAAGCAGCAAAAACGACACGACATATTATGCCGAGGCCAACGAAGTGCCCGTAATGCAGCACCAGATACAGCCCTCATACCAGATACAACCGGCTCAGGTTCATTACGAACCGGTCGAGCATGTTGTGGATGAATACGTAGAGGAGGCACTATCATTGGATGATGTTGAGAAAAAGACCATCCTTCTTGCACTCGAAAGGAACAAAGGCAAACGCCGCCATGCAGCCAAGGAGCTGAACATTTCGGAACGTACGTTATATAGAAAAATAAAGGAATATGGCATTGAATAACATTGTCCGCAAACTGACATATGCAGCACTTATGTTGTCTGCCATCATTGCAGCAGGATGCACCGTTAGCTACAAGTTCACAGGAGCGTCAATTGACTATACCAAGGTAAAGACAATATCTCTTGAGACATTCCAGAACCGCGCCGCATACCAATGGGGCCCCATGGCAACCATGTTCAACGAAAAGCTGAACGACATTTTCGTGCAGCAGACAAAACTGCAGCAGGTGTCACGTGGTGGAGACATGCAGTTCGCCGGAGAAATTACCGCATATGACCAGTACAACAAATCCATCTCATCCGACGGCTACTCATCCATGGTACAGCTCAAGATGACCGTGAACGTGCGTTTTACCAACAACACCAACCACGACGAGGACTTTGAGCGCCCGTTCAGCGCAACACGCGACTTTGACGCAACACAATCACTGGACTCGGTACAGGAAGAACTTGTTGGTCAGATGATTGACGAAATAGTGGAAGCAATATTCAATGCAGCCGTAGCCAACTGGTAATATGGAAAATCTCTCTTTTTACATATCACACCCCGAGAGGCTCAACCGCGATACGCTCTATGAGCTGCGTCTGATTGTGGGCAAGCACCCACATTTCGATGTTGCACGACTGCTTATGCTCAAGAACCTATACATTTTGCACGACATTGAATTCGGCAAAGAGATGCGCAAGGCAGCCATGTACCTCAAGAGCCGCTGGCCCATCTTTGAGCTTATGGCAGGATACGGAACAACCACTGAGATTGCCGAAGCACCGGCCGACATACCGGTAGACAGGACCATGGCGCTCATTGATGCCTTTTTGGAGACAATCCCGACCGAAAGCTTCTCACTTGAAGCCGAGGGTGCCGCAGCCGTAGATTACGCATCTACATACCTTAAAAAAGAGAACAGCGAAAACCGCAATGATGAAATACCCGAATTGCGTGGCCAGAGCCTCATCGACGACTTCCTTGCTGGAGACAACGAAAGAATTTCACTCGACCTGAATGCGCCTGCAGAAAACGAAAAGACAGAAAAAGCCGCAATACCTGATGAAACAGGCACAGAGGCATCGTTCTTCACTGAGACTTTGGCAAATATTTACATCAAGCAAGGCAAATATGACAAAGCACTTGAAATTATTAAACGATTATATTTGGAATTTCCGAATAAAAATCGTTACTTTGCAGACCAAATAAGATTTTTAGAAATTATAATAAAACATACAAAAAAAGAATAATATGTTTACATTCTTTGTACTACTGATTGTTTTGGCATCTATTTTGATGTGCCTTATCGTACTTATCCAGAATTCAAAAGGTGGTGGTCTTGCATCAGGCTTTGCATCATCAAACCAGATCATGGGCGTTAGAAAGACTACAGACTTCCTGGAGAAGGCAACTTGGACAATCGCAGCCTTGATGGTTGTATTCAGTGTATTCTCAGCACATGCTTTGTCTTCAGAGAAGGAGAGCCAGCAGGTTGTAGAGGCATCTTACACCGATGTAACAAGCAACAGCGCTGCTGTACCTACATTCCCAGTTGAGGAATAATCAAAGAAAAACAATCAAAGCAATTGATAAAATTATAGAGGATATGCGCGCATATCCTCTATAATTTTATACCCATACCCGTCAGTGTAAAAACCAGCACAGGGTATTATCTCATATTTCAACCATCCTCACTTACTGAAAGGCTTGTCATCACCCCAGCACTGATGCATCCAAGCCTTAGCCTTGGCCTCCACAGGATTATCCTGCGGCATCCAGAAAGAGAACGACTCGGCACCATCCGGCAAGAACTGCTGTTTGGCAAAATGTCCGGGATAGTCATGGGAGTATTTATAACCATCGGCATATCCGAGTTCCGCCATCAGTTTTGTAGGAGCATTGCGCAAGTGCAACGGCACAGGCAGATTACCCGTTTCGCGCACAGTCTGCAACGCCTTGTTTATACCCATATAGGCAGAATTGCTCTTGGGAGAGGTCGCAAGATAGACCACCGCTTGGGCAAGGGGTATCCGCCCCTCGGGCCAACCGATCTTTGTAACAGCGTCGAACGCAGCGTTGGCAAGCAACAAGGCATTCGGATTCGCAAGACCTATATCCTCCGAAGCCGATATCACAATGCGGCGTGCAATGAAAGCGGGATCTTCGCCACCTTCAATCATACGGGCCATCCAATAGAGCGCCGCATCGGGATCGCTGCCACGGATTGACTTTATGAATGCCGAGATTATATCATAGTGCATCTCACCATCCTTATCATACGCCGCGGGATTCTGCTGCAGACATTGCTTTACCTTGTCATCAGTAACCACTACCGGCGATTCAGGATCGCTCTCAACCACAAGTTCAAGAATATTGAGCAACTTGCGGGCATCTCCACCACTATAGCGCATAATGGCAGCTGTCTCTTGCAACTCGACACCGCGTTCTTTCAGGATTGCATCATTGCTTATTGCGTAGTTCAATAACTGCATCAAATCGTCCTGTTCAAGTGACTTGAGCACATAGAGCTGACAACGCGAAAGCAACGGACGGATAACTTCGAATGACGGATTCTCGGTAGTTGCACCAATGAGCGTAACGACGCCTGTCTCAACAGCACTCAAAAGTGAGTCCTGCTGCGATTTGCTGAAACGGTGGATCTCATCAATGAAAAGTATGGCACTGCCACGTGAAAAGAGAGGCGAACTCTTCGCTTTGTCAATGACCTCACGTACCTCCTTTACGCCCGCCGACACTGCATTCAGTGTGTAGAACGGACGGTTCAGCGTATTGGCAATGATGCGGGCAATCGTTGTCTTGCCGGTACCCGGAGGCCCCCACATGATGAACGACAGGATTCTGCCCGAGTCAATCATACGACGCAACACAGCACCTTCACCTACAAGATGCTGCTGACCGACATAGTTATCGAAAGAAGTGGGACGAAGACGCTCCGCCAACGGCTGTGCCATAACTATTCTATATTAAAAATGGCGCGCACTGATGCGCGCCATCCGATTTATCATTAAATATATCTTTAGCTCAAGCCAACTATCTCACCATCCACAAAATCGATGTTGTTCGCCTGTGGAACCTTTGGCAAGCCAGGCATGCGGATGATATCACCGGCAATGGCAACGATCATCTCAGCACCGGCATTGAGCACTACATCGCGTATCTGAAGATTGAAATCCTTTACAGCTCCATACTTGGTAGCATCGGCACTGAACGAGAACTGTGTCTTTGCAATACATACAGGACACTTTGCCAGGCCATACTTCTCGGCAAGCTTGATACGGTCGAGTGCAGGCTTTGCGAATGTAACAGAAGCTGCACCATAGATTTTCTTGGCAACCTTCTCAATCTTTGTCTGTACGCTATCCTCATCATCATATGTGAACTCAAGAGCCTTTGAAGGGTTGTTCTCGATTGTATCTACAACAATCTGAGCCATCTCAACAGCACCCTCACCACCCTGGGCAAACGCATTGTTGATTACGAATGGCAAGCCGAGTTCCTGCTCACAGTGGTTGCGGAGCAATGCCATCTCCTCATCAGTATCGGTAGCGAAGCGGTTGAACACCACAATCACAGACTGACCGAAAGAACGGAGGTTGGCAACGTGACGGTCAAGGTTTGCAAGACCGTTGCGCAAGCCCTCCATATCGGGTTCCTTAATCTTATCGAGTTCTACGCCGCCATGCATCTTCAAGCCCTGAGCTGTTGCAACAATAACAGTTGCATCGGGCTGCAGACCGCTCTTGCGGCAAAGGATGTTGTAGAATTTCTCAGCACCCAGGTCAGCACCGAAACCGGCCTCGGTAATGGTATACTCACTGTGTGCCAAAGCCATCTTTGTTGCAAGCTGCGAGTTACATCCGTGAGCGATGTTCGCGAATGGGCCACCGTGGATGATTGCAGGGGTATTCTCTGTTGTCTGTACAAGGTTTGGCTGGATAGCATCCTTCAACAGTACCATGATAGCACCGGCAACACCAAGATCCTTGACTGTAAAAGGCTCGCCTGAATATGTATAACCGAGCATGATGTTCTCGATGCGGCGGCGCAAGTCATTCTCGTCGCTTGCAAGGCAAAGGATTGCCATGAGCTCCGAAGCAGGAGTGATATCAAAACCGGCCTGCTCAACGATACCGTTTGTTGCGGGACCGATACCTGTGATGATTTGACGCAATGAGCGGTCATTTACATCAAGTACACGACGCCAAAGAATCTCCTTGAGACCGAAACCGTCCTTGGCATGCTGATAGAGATAGTTGTCAAGCAACGCAGAAATCATATTGTGAGCCGATGTGATTGCGTGGAAGTCACCTGTAAAGTGCAGGTTGATTTTCTCCATTGGAAGCACCTGGGCATAACCGCCACCGGCAGCACCACCCTTCATGCCGAAGCAGGGACCGAGAGATGGTTCGCGAAGAGCTACAACAGCCTTCTTGCCAATTTTGTTAAGACCCAAAGCAAGGCCAATTGAAACGGTTGTCTTACCGATACCGGCCTTTGTTGCAGTGATGGCTGTAACAAGGATGAGTTTACCCTTCTGCTTGCCAATGAGATCCAAAGGCAACTTGGCAATGTACTTGCCATAATGTTCAAGGTCGTTGGCATCGATACCGATCTGGGCTGCCACATTTTCGATACGCTCAAGTTTGGTTTCATGAGCAATTTGAATGTCACTCTTCATAGTATATTTGTTGTTTTGATTATAAAATCCTTAATTGTTCTGCGAAGATAGTAAAATATATTCATATTATTGCAATCATAAGGACGCTCATTGCAAATATTGGAACAAGTTTTATATCTTTGCAGAAGAAGAACCCCAAAGACCATATGCTATCTATCCTCATTCCCGTCAAGAACTTCGACTGCAGCAGACTGATTACAGAACTCCACAGACAAGGTGAAGTTCTGGGATTTCCTTACGAAATTCTGGTAGCCGAGGATGGGACAGAGAGCACGCTACTCCATTTGAATGAGAAGGCAGACACACTTCCCCGCTGCCGAAGGATAGTAAAAAAAAGCAACATCGGACGTGCAGGCATACGCAACCTGCTGGCAGCAGAAGCGCAATACCCGTACCTCATATTCATTGACTGCGATGCTGTTGTCGAAAAAAACGACTTTTTGGCGACATACGCCACAGCCATGCAGAGCCACGAGGTTGTATGCGGTGGCCTGTACCATGCAGAAACCATTCCAAACGCACTATGCACATTACGCTATAGGTACGAAAAGGAAGCCGACAGGACACGTGATGCAAAGACACGCAACAAAGCCCCATACGATAGGTTCACATCATTCAACTTTGCAATAGAAAAGAAACTTTTCAATTCAATTTTATTTGACACATCAATAACAAGATACGGATACGAGGATGTACTTTTCGGCAAAGAACTTGAAAAGCGCAGAATCAACATACTTCACATAGAAAACAGACTGTTGCACAGCGGTCTCGAAGAAAACGCCACATTCCTGTCAAAAACAGAACAGGCACTCAGGACCCTTGCCGAAATAGAAGACAAGATCAACAGAACACCGCTGCTTGACACAGCCAAACGACTGGAGAAGCTACACTTGAAATGGCTATTCATGACATATTGGAAATTGAACAGGAAGCGTCTGAAGAAGAATCTCCTCGGGGAATCCCCCTCACTCACTAAATTCAGTATATACAAACTTGGGTATTACATTTCATTGAGCCGGCATTGAAAGCCGGCTTTTTTACGCCCTGAAGTATTTAAAACGACGCCAACGGTTTGTTTTAAAGAAAAAAGAGTTATTTTTGTAAATTGAAATCATAGATTTCATCAAACAACGATTATAAACACTAAAACAATATAGCAATGTCAGAAATCAACGAAACTGAAAAAAGCGAGAAAAAGAGCATCAGTTTTATCGAGCAGATTATAGTCAACGACCTTGAGAAAGGCAAGAACGGAAGCAAGGTACAGACACGTTTCCCACCCGAACCGAACGGTTATCTTCATATTGGCCACGCAAAGGCAATATGCATGGACTTCGGTATGGCACAGAAATATGGCGGTATATGTAACCTGCGTTTCGACGACACCAACCCCACAAAGGAGGATGTTGAGTACGTAGACGCTATTATGGAGGATATCAAATGGCTCGGTTTTGATTGGGCGAACGTATACTACGCTTCGGACTACTTTGACCAGCTTTGGGATTTTGCCATCAAGCTCATCAAGGAGGGCAAGGCATATATCGACGAGCAGACAGCCGAGCAGATTGCCGAACAGAAAGGTACTCCTACACAGCCCGGTACAAACAGTCCATACCGTGACCGCCCCATCGAGGAGAGCCTTGAGTTGTTCCAGAAAATGAACACCGGGGAGATTGAGGAGGGAAAGATGGTTCTTCGTGCCAAGATTGACATGGCAAGCCCCAATATGCACTTCCGCGATCCAATCATCTACCGCGTAGTAAAGGCTGCACACCACCGTACAGGCGAAAAGTGGAAGGCATACCCAATGTATGACTTCGCACATGGCCAGAGCGACTACTTCGAGGGCGTCACACACTCATTGTGTACACTTGAGTTCGTACCTCACCGCCCACTCTACGACCTGTTCGTTGACTGGGTAAAGGACGGCAAAGACCTTGACGACAACCGTCCACGCCAGTACGAATTCAACAAACTCAACCTCAACTACACACTCATGAGCAAGCGCAACCTGCTCATTCTTGTAAAGGAGGGATTGGTAAACGGTTGGGACGACCCACGCATGCCGACACTCTGCGGTTTCCGCCGTCGTGGATATTCACCTGAATCAATCAGGAACTTTGTTGACAAGATCGGTTACACCACATACGATGCACTCAACGACTTCGCACTGCTCGAGAGTGCCGTACGCGAGGACTTGAACAGCCGCGCAACACGCGTTTCAGCAGTCATCAACCCTGTAAAGCTCACAATTACCAACTACCCTGAGGAGCAGGTGGAGGAGCTCACAGCCATCAACAACCCCGAGCGCCCCGAGGACGGCACACACACCATCGAGTTCTGCCGCGAGCTTTGGATTGAACGCGATGACTTCATGGAGGATGCTCCAAAGAACTATTTCCGCCTCACCCCGGGCCGCGAGGTACGCCTCAAAAACGCATACATCGTGCTTTGCACAGGCTGCAACAAGGACGAGAACGGCAACGTCACCGAGGTTCTCTGTGAATACATTCCACAGACAAAGACCGGCGAGGCCGATGCGAACCGCAAGGTAAAGAGCACAATCCACTGGGTCAGCCGCCGCCACTGTCTCAATGCCGAGGTACGTCTCTACGACCGCTTGTGGAGCGCAGAGAACCCACGCGACGAGATGGCCGCAATACGCGAAGCAAAGAACTGCGACGCATTGACAGCCATGAAGGAGATGATCAACCCCGATTCACTCAAGGTACTCAAGGATTGCAAGGTGGAGAAATATCTTGCAGAGCGCAAACCGCTCGACTACCTGCAGTTCCAGCGCATCGGTTACTTCAACATTGACCCTGCGTCAACAGCAGAGAGCCTCATCTTCAACCGCACCGTTTCATTGAAGGATACCTGGAACAAGCTCAAAGGGAAATAACAAGCCACAGCAACAGGCAAAGGAATGAATTACGACAAAGGATATTTTGAATCACCCGAGTTCCGCGAACTGCTTGCCAGATATGAGAAATCCACAAAATTGGGAATTGGTTCATATTTTGGCATAGACGAGTTCGTGGACCTGTTGTCGTATTACCTGTCGGTTGACAAGAGCGACGATGCTGCTGCGGTACTCGATGCCGCAAGACGCCTGCATCCCGCAGCACCCGAAAACACAAAGATGGGAATCAAGCTGTTGTTATACAACGGCGAGCCCGAGAAGGCACTTGCATTGTTCAACGAGCTCAAATACATAGACGAGACCGAAATGCTTACCATAAAGGCCGAGATCATGGTTGCATTACGGGATTTCAAGCAGGCACACGACATAGCGATAGAACTGTTGCAGAAATCGGCACCCGGACAGGAAAGTGTATACGAGGGCCTGGAGATTCTGCTTGACTGCGGTTTTGCACACGATGCACTCGAGATATGTGAAACAGCCTTGAAAGTTGCGCCTCAACAGATCAGCCTTCACGAAGTAAAGGCCGAATGTCTCATTGAGCTGCAGCGCATCAACGAGGCCGTCAAGATATACAACGAGTTGCTCGACAACAACTCCTACTCCACATTCTATTGGGAACAGTTAGGTCACATCTACTACATGGTCAAGAAGTATGGCAAGAGTCTCGAGTGCTTTGAATATGAGAGCGCAATCAATGAGGACATCGAGTATGCCTACATGATGCAGGCATACTGCTATTACTACCTGCGCGACTACAAAGCTGCCAAAGAACTGTTCGGTACCCTCGCCAAGAAGTACAGCAATACAGTGACTCCCATATTCTACATCGGCCTATGCCACTACCACGAAGGCGCACATGAAGATGCACTCAACGCTTTTGACATCGCCATAAACAACGCACAAGAAGGCACCATCGCCATGATGTTGGCAAGAATAAACAAAGCCATGCTGCTTGACATGATGGGTGAACATTCAGTTGCAGATGACGCCATGTCAATGGCACTGCTCATGCACCCCGACAATATGAAACAGTTGGTACTTACAGGAAACCACTTCTACGAACTGCGCGACAAGGAGAATCTCACTTTCGACGACATGAACATCGTAGAGACAAAGGAGTGGAGTACCGAGGAGACACTGTACAGGCTTGGCGTGCACCTGGTAAACCACAGACACCTGATACTTGCAAAGAGAGTCTTGAGATACTGCCGTGACTTGAGTTATGACAAGGCTGACATCGACGCCTACCTTGCCTATATATTATGGAACACAGGCAGAAAAGAAGAAGTGCCGCAAGCCATAGAGAGCGCACTCGACGGCCGTTCAAACATACTGTTCGAACTGTTTGACATCCCATACAATGCCAATATGAGTTCTACAGAGTTCATAAGCCAAGCAACAAGAAAAGAGAGCGATGCCTAAAGCACCGCTCTCTCTATTTCAACATACACGAAAGAAGCCTAACACTATTTTTCCTCGGAGAACTCCTTGATTCTATTCTCCTCTGACATTTTGCATACCAGCAGATTACCCTCGTTCTCTGCAACAATGCAGTCATTGACACCAATTACCACGACATCCTTCATTCCTCTGGTATTCACGATACAATTGTGCGAATCGGTGAATCTGACATTGCCACCCAAAGCCGCATTACCATTCATATCCTTCTGGACATTACAGTAGAGCGACATCCAGGTACCTAAGTCACTCCAGCCGAAGTTCGAGGGGAATACAAATATTTCATCAGCGCGCTCCATGATTGCATAATCAACAGATATGCTGCGACATTCGGGGAAACGGGCATTGACCTGCTCCTGTTCCTCGACTGTGTAATAATAGGGCAACAAGGACTCAAATACCGACGCTATCGGTGACTGATATATCCTGAATGCATTGACTATTGTTGAGACATTCCAAATGAAAATGCCCGAATTCCAATAGAAATTATTTTTGGCAATGTAAGCCTGAGCTATCTCCAACGATGGCTTTTCCTTGAAAGAGTCAACACGGAACACCTCTTTGTTGGCCAAAGATGAAGCACCAAGTACGGCTTCAATGTAACCGAAGCCGGTCTCTGGACGGGTCGGTTTTATTCCAAGGGTAAGAATGGCATCAGAGTCGGCAACAAAATTGAGTGAAGACTTGATCACACGCTGGAATTCTGGGACATCGGCAACAAAATGGTCACTTGGAGTAACAACCATGTTTGCGTTAGGGAAACGTTTCTTTATTTTCCATGCTGCATATGCAATGCAAGGTGCTGTATTACGACGGCAAGGCTCCTTCAATATATTCTCTTCCTTTATCATTGGGAGCTGTTCCTTTACCATTGGAGCATATTTTTCAGATGTAAGCACCCATATGTTCTCCACAGGACAGATTCCCGCAAAACGGTCGACCGTAAGCTGCAACAATGACTTGCCACATCCCAGGACATCAATAAACTGTTTGGGACAATCTGCGGTACTCATAGGCCAGAAACGGCTGCCTACTCCACCCGCCATAATCACTACATGGTTGAGACTTGCCATATTTATTTGCTAATGAATTTAAACAAAGCGCACTGTTGTTTTGTTATCCAACAAGGTAAAACAAATGCAAATTTATATAAAAACGCGGAACAACACAACATCGTAAAGGATTTATTCAAAAATCATTACGGACAAACGACTTAATCAACATGATACATTAACAAAAACAAAGAAAAGATTCCAAAAATGTTTTATATAGAAAATTATTAACTAACTTTGTAAAAATTGTATCTACAACTTTTCAGCTATGTCAAGTATGTCAAACATCCAACATATCGTACTACCAATACTGCTTGCCTTTTTAGGTACACTATGGATGCACCCGAAAGTTCTTAAGATAGCAATACTGAAGAACCTTGTCGACAACCCCGATGCAAGAAAACTGCAGCGTAACCCCGTGCCGGTAATGGGCGGAATTGCCGTATTCTTTGGAATAGCAATTGGTCTGTGCAGTTCGCCGACGATTTTCAATAGCGCAAACACATTCATGCTCATATCGGCAATGTTGGTTATGCTGTACACCGGAACAATCGATGACATCATCAGGCTTTCACCCAACATCCGTTTTATCATAGAAATAATCGTAATTGCATGGCTGATGTTTGCCAGCGAGTCATCAATAAACTGTTTCTGGGGACTATGGGGCGTCGGTAGCATTCCCCAATGGACGGCATACATACTCACAATCGTCGCAGCTGTCGGCATAATCAACGCAATCAACCTCATAGACGGTGTAAATGGTCTTTCATCCGGATTCTGTTTCATGTCATCGGTACTTTTTGCAATATTTTTCCACACAACCGGGAACCCGGTCATGACAACACTTGCTCTATCCGCAGCAGGAGCCATAATTCCATTCTTCCTGCATAACGTATTCGGACAAAGCACCAAGATGTTCATTGGCGATGGAGGAACACTTGTGATAGGAACCATGATGGCAATGTTTGTAATGAACATCCTTGATGTGAATTCAGGCAGCATCGCGCTTGCAGCAAAGGGTCTGGGCCTTATACCATTTAGTTTGGCAGTACTCTCCATCCCTGTTTTCGACACATTGCGTGTCATGTCAACCCGCATCATAAACAAAAAATCGCCATTCCATGCAGACAAGACCCACCTGCATCACATGTTCATTGATTTAGGTTTCTCACACACAGGAACAACCATTTCCATCCTGTCACTGAATTTCCTCATTGTTGCGGCATGGTTTGTTGCATATAAGTTGGGTGCCTCTATTGATGTTCAATTATACATTGTAGTTGCATTGAGCTTCATAGCAACATTCGGTTTCTACTGGTTTGCAAAACGACAGATAGAACTCAATACAGAATGCCTCAAGACATTCCAAAGCATAGCAAAGGCACTGCACATTGAAAAGAAAGGCATTTGGTACACCATACAACGCATAATAGACAAACTATAAGCGGAATATCCATACAAGAAGGCGGGCTGCAT